>JAUWJM010000064.1 GCA_030607715.1 Candidatus Aerophobota bacterium | reverse complement strand
GGGATCCAAAGAACGATTTAAGGTTAGGAGGGAATATTACTTATTTCACTACAATGCCTGGAATGGAGATTGTGGATCTAGATACCTGGGAGTCTCGACCAGCAACGAAATCGGAGAATGATGATGCGGTAAAAATATTGGATGCATGAGATAACCATCATGTCCTTGATGTTTACTCACCATACTTTAATCTGGATGGGGTTCCTCCAGTTATGTCAATACCAGAGAGCGTTGCTAGTAAAATAAGAAATTCAACTAAGTTCCAAATCACAGGGTATCAGAAGGACTGTGAAATATTTACTATAAAAATGGCAAAGGCAATCGGAATAGAAATTATGGGTATTAGTTTGGCTTCTTCACCTTTGTGTTATTACGAGGATGCAGTTGAATCTATTTTCAGATTTGTTAAAGCTGGATTTCCTATTTTGATAGGAACTGGTCCAGTGATAGGAGGAACTGCACCTGCTACTATTGCTGGAGCAACAATATCTAACAATGCTGAATTGACACCTGGAATAGTATTAGCGCAACTTATAAAGCCGGGAACAAGAGTATTGGTTAATGGCACTGCAAGGGTACAGAACATGCGAACAGGATCTCCTGCTCATGGAGCCATAGGGCATTCCTTGCATGATGTAGTGTTTAGTCAAATTTGGCGAAAATATAGAGTTCCTACATTTGGCAATGCTGTTGAAAGCAGTTCAAAGCAAATAGATTTCCAATGTGGTTATGAGAAAGCAAATGGTGCTTTACTTGGTGCTCTCTCTGGACTTAACGTTGTAATCTTATATGGGGGTATACATGGCGAACTTACATCTCATCCTGTCCAGGCCATATTGGACGATGACATAGCTGGCAGGATAGGACGTTTCATAGAGGGTGTTGAAGTGACAGAGGAGACATTAGCCATAGACCTTATAAAGGAAGTTGGCCCAATCCCAGGGTTCTATCTTGACAAGAAGCACACAAGAAAGTGGTGGAAAAAGGAACAATTTGTACCCAAAGCGGCAGATAGGCTAACTTATCCTGAGTGGTTAAAGAAAGGTAAAAAAAGTGCTCTGGAGTATGCAAAGGAAAGAATGAAGAAGATATTAGCTACGCACGAGCCAAAGTTCTTGCCTGAAGATCAGGACAAAGAGATAAGTAAAATATTGGAAGAGGCCAAAAAATATTACAAGGGAAAGGGTATGATGTAGTGAAGTATCCTTAAATATTTTTTTGCATCACTCACCAGAGAAACCTCTTTACTTGAGAGCAAAGCTATGAGGAGAAGATTTGTGGCTGAGTTTCATTAGGAGATTTTATTCTTTAATCTTTACATATGAGACACCAAACACATAACCCAACTTCCGCATTTTCAATGAAGGAATTCAATGGTTATGGTATTTTGTGAGTTTATTTACTCACTGTTTTGAATTTTTAAAAGAATGAGCCACATAAATAAAGGATTTCGTTCATCAGATTTCTCTAAAAACCCTTATTTTTGCGGAGGTTAAGATAAGTTACTACGAAAGGAAGAAATTTGAATTACTCTCAGGTAGGGTATCAACATCAATCAATAAACTTAAAAGGAGAAAGATTAATATGAGATTAAAAAACAAAATAGCTTTGATAACAGGTGCTGCAAGAGGCCAAGGGAGAGCAGCTGCTAAGTTATTCGCAAAAGAGGGAGCCACTGTAGTAATAAACGATATCGTAGAAAAAGACATTGGAAAAGAAGTAGTGGACGAGATAAAGCAGGATGGGGGTAAAGCTATATATCTTCTTGCGGATATCTCGAATTCTTTAGATGTAAAGAAAATGATGGAAGTTGTAAAAAGAACATACAATCGCCTCGATATCCTTTATAATAATGCGGGTATTCTTTCAGAGAAAGATGCTCCTGTAGTAGAACTTGAAGAGGGAATATGGGATAGGACTATTGATGTTAACTTGAAAGGTATTTACCTTTGCTGCAAGTGGGGAATCCCCCTAATCTTAAAGACTGGAGGAGGATCTATAATCAATGTTTCATCAGCAGCAGGATATGGAGGGGACGAAGAAATGCATGCTTACCCTGCCAGCAAAGGAGGAATAATCTCTTTAACTAAATCTATTGCTTTAAAGTACGGTCCTTATAAAATTCGGGCTAACGTGATTTGTCCAGGATTTGTACGAACTTCCATGAACCAAAGTTTTATCGATGATCCTTCTTTTCAAAAAAAATGGCTTCCTGCTACTTCTTTGAGGAGATTTGGTAGACCAGAGGAAATTGCATTCGTAGCACTTTTTTTAGCTTCAGATGAGTCTTCCTTCGTCACTGGATCTATCTACACCGTACATGGAGGTTTAATTAAGTGAGATCTTTCTCACCCGCAAAGAGTACGGCGGCGATTTTACGTGAACTAAGAAATCCCACAATTGGGCCATATATTTTCATAGTTAGGATCATTATAATTCATAATTTTTTGGTAACTGTCCAGCCACTAAGTCACCAAGATGTAAAAAAGTGATATGAATTTTAAACCTCTATCGGAAACAAAAGAATCCATTGCTAAAAAAATTGTAGATGCAGCATATACTGTACATAAAAAATTAAGACCGGTTTTGCTTGGTGTCTTCGTGCCTTGGTGGCTGAATAGTTACCTATTATATTCATAATAGCACAAAAGGAGAGAAGAATTATGAAGATAGGATTAGCTATAGCTCCTGCTAATGCATCGCCTTTAGCTTTTGTTGTCTTTCGGGAAGACTTAAAAGTTAGTGTTAGGAAAGTTTTTGAACTTGGCTATGATGGAGTTGAGTTAGCATTGGCAAATCCAGAAGAAATTAATGTTGCTCAGGTAAAGGATTTAATCCAAAAGTACAATCTTGAGCTTCCAGTTATATCTACAGGAAGAGTTTTCGCCGAGGAAAAACTATGGTTTACCCATCCTGATGAAGAAATACGATGCGCTGCGATCCAAAGAGTAAAGGATATGATAAAACTTGCCAGTCAGTTTAAGGCTAACGTTAACATTGGTCGAGTTAGAGGAAATGTGCCTGAAGATGAAAGAAGAATAGAGGTAGAAGAGAGATTTTTTTCTGCAATGACCGAATGTGCAGATTTTGCAGTTAATTACGGAGTAGAATTACTATTAGAGCCTGTTAATCGTTATGAAACTAATTTTATTAATAGTGTAGAGGAAGCAGTGAATGTTGCTGAGAAAATTGGTAAACGAAATGTGAAACTAATGCCTGATGTTTTTCATATGAATATAGAGGATACTTCAATTTTGAACAGTTTTAAAAAAGCAAAGCAGAAAATATCCTATGTCCATTTTGCAGATAGCAACCGTAAAGCACCTGGTCAAGGGCATTTAGATTTCCCTAGGATAATAAGTACTTTAAAAGATATAGGGTATGATGGATTTGTCACAGTTGAAATCCTGCCTCAACCAGATCCAGATATAGCAGCTAAGATGTCTATTGATTATCTGCGAAAGCTTATATAAAAACTATCATAAGAAAATATGTCGCTAAAGAGTTATATCTAAGAAAACTGTAAATTCAAAGAGGTTATAAAACAAAAAGGAGGTAATTGATAATGACTCCTAATTCACAGAATATAAGATTTGGAATAATTGGAGCAGGTGCAATTGGGCCATTTCATGCAGAGGCAATTACTAATTTGCCTAATACACAATTTGTAGGAGTATGCGACAAAGTAGAAGCAAGAGCCAAGGATCTTGCAGAAAAGTTTAATGTAAAGATGTGGTGTACAGATTACCATAAGTTATTGGAGAGGAAGGATATAGATGTAGTTAATTTATGCCTTCCCCCATTTCTCAATGAAGAAATAACACTTGCTGCTGCAAAAGCAGGGAAGCATGTAATAGTAGAGAAACCAATGGTTATAAATTTAACTCAAGCAGATAATATGATAGCTGCATGCAGAAAAGCAAAAGTAAAATTGGGAGTAATTTTTCCCTGTCGTTTTAGTGAAGACATTCAACTAATAAAAAAAACTATTGATGAAGGTAAACTGGGAAAGTTATTTATGGGAAGTGCCTACACAAAATGGTTTCGTACTAAGGAATATTATGAAGTTGGAGCTTGGAGAAAAACTTGGGCTGAACAGGGTGGGGGTGCCTTAATAAATCAAGCTATACATGCTATAGATTTATTACAGTGGTTTATGGGACCAGTAGATAGTTTATATGGATTTATGGATACCGTTGGTCATAAAATTGAAGTAGAGGATACTGCAATTGCAGCACTGAAATTTAAAAATGGGGCAATGGGAACTATTGAAGGAAGCACAGCTGTTTATCCTGGATTCCCAAGAAGATTGGAAATTTGTGGAGAAAAGGGAAGCATAGTTTTGAAGGTGGATGATATAGAATTATGGGCCATCATGGGTTCAGAGATAAAAATAAAGGGAAGTTTCAGAGAAGATTATATAGATAAAAGAGTAGGAGATGCTTCTTCAGGCCCAGTTTATCTTTCTCCTGAGAACCACAGGCTTCAAATAAAAGATTTTATAGAGGCAGTAAAGGAAGATCGAGAGCCACTTGTTAACGGAGAAGAAGGAAGGAAAGCAATAGAGATAATTAAAGCGATATATAAGTCTGCAAAGAGCGGAAAAGAGGTTAAATTACCGTTAACAGAAGAATAAAAATATGTTTTTTTCTGTAAAAAATTATTAAGTTAATTAATGCCAAGTTTTTATTGTTAGTGCATTAAAAGGAGATTAATCTAATGTTACATTCTTCAGAATTGGTTGAAGAGCTGGAAAAGAAAGCTCAAAAGTTCAGGATAGAGATTATTAAGATGATTTATAACGCTCAATCTGGACATCCCGGGGGATCTTTATCTGCTGTAGATATCCTCACCTGTTTATATCTTCATCAGATGAGGGTAAAGCCTGAAGATCCTTTCTGGGAGGATAGGGATAGATTTATTTTATCTAAAGGTCATGCTGCCCCGGCTCTGTATGTAATTTTGGCTGAATTGGGATACTTTCCCAGGGAAAATCTTTCTACTCTAAGACAAATAGGTTCTATCCTTCAAGGTCATCCTGATATGAGGAAAACTCCTGGTGTAGAAATCTCTACAGGTTCCTTAGGTAATGGTTTATCAATAGGTATTGGAATGGCTCTAAGTGCTAAATTATCTAAAAAAGATTTTCATACCTATGTTTTAATAGGAGATGGAGAGTGTGATGAAGGTGAGATTTGGGAAGCAGCAATGGCATCTGCTAAGTATAAATTAAATAATTTAACTGGTATTTGTGATTTTAATCGGGTGCAGTTAGATGGTCCAATAGATGAGATAATGCCTTTAGATTCTTTGCCTGAAAAGTGGAGGTCATTTAACTGGAATGTTATCCAAATAGATGGACATAAGATAGATGAAATTTTAGAAGCTTTAGATAAGGCAAATAAGATAAAAGATAAACCTACCATAATTGTGGCTCATACAATTAAAGGTAAAGGTGTTTCTTTCATGGAAAATAAATTTCAGTGGCATGGTAGGGCTCCTAATAAAGAAGAATATGGAATTGCTCTACAGGAGTTAGGAGGGACAAAAGATGAATAGGAAGATTGCTATAAGAGACGCTTTTGGTGAAACACTGGTTGATTTGGGTTATAAAAATAATAGAGTAGTAGTTTTAGATGCTGATGTATCCCATTCTACTAAAACTATCCAATTTGGAGAGAAATTCCCCGATAGATTTTTTAACCTTGGGGTAGCTGAGGCAAATATGATGAATATTGCTGCTGGTTTTGCAACCTGCGGTTTTATTCCCTTTGTCAGCACCTTCAGTTTTTTAGCTTGCTTGAGAGCAGCAGAACAGATTAGAACTTCAATTGCTTATCCCAGATTAAATGTTAAAATAGCAGCCGGATATGCAGGTCTATCTGATTCTTATGATGGCACTACTCATCAATCAGTTTGTGATATAGCTATTGCTCGCAGTATCCCAAATATGACAGTGATAGTAGTAGCTGATGCTCAGGAGACAAAAATAGCAGTTCCAGTAATTGCTAAATACGAAGGACCAGTATTTTTCCGCCTTAGCAGAGCAGAGGTTCCGGTAATATTTAATGAGGATCATAAGTTTGAAATTGGAAAAGGAAATCTTTTAAAAGAAGGTAGTGATGTTACTTTAATTGCTACAGGTATTATGGTAGCAAGAGCTCTTGAAGCATCACATCAACTAAAAGAGGAAGGAATAAGCGTCAGGGTTATTGAGATACATACTATTAAACCTCTTGATGAAAAGATACTTATTAAAGCAGCTAAAGAAACAGGAGCTATAGTAACTGTAGAGGAACACAACATTTTAGGTGGATTGGGAAGTGCTGTAGCTGAATTGTTAGTTAAACACCAACCTGTCCCTCTGGAAATGGTTGGAATATTAGATACCTTTGCAGAATCTGGAAGTTATGAGGAACTTTTAGATAAATATGGAATGGGAGTTTCTAATATTATTAGAGCTGTAAAGAGAGCCTTGAAGAGAAAAAACATTTATGAAAGGAAGGATGATTATGAATTACAAAGACAAAGCTAAAGATATGCTTAATGATTGGAAAAAGGGGAATTATGCTTTTGGATTAGGCGTTTTGGATAAAGTAGGAGATTTTGCTAAAAGAGCTGGTAAATCTACAATGTTAGTGGTAACTGGATGGGGATTTGAGAAATGGACTGAACCACTTGTAGAAGATATTAAATCTTTTTTAAAGAATAAAAATGTTGATATTTTAGATATTATAAGAGGAGCAAGAGCAAATGCTCCTCGTGAAGATGTTTATAGAATTGCTAATCAAATAGGAAAGAAAAAACCTGATAGTATAACATCTGTAGGAGGTGGTAGCACTATTGATGCAGTAAAGGCTGCCAGTGCATTAGCTACCTTGAAATCTGATGATGTAGAGTCTTATTTTGGCTCAGGATTAATAACGAAAAATTTAAATGCAGAAGGTAAAAAACTTCCACCTATTATAGCAGTTCAAACTGCAGCAAGCTCAGGAGCTCATCTTACCAAGTATTCCAATATTACGGACCCTTTAACAGGACAAAAAAAATTAATTATAGATGAGGCAATTGTTCCTCCTTTAGCAATTTTTGATTACAGGGTAACTTTAGGGGCTCCTTATGCCATTAGAACAGATGGAGCCCTGGATGGTATAGCTCATTGTCTGGAAGTGGTATGTGGAGCTACAGGAAAACCCTTTTTTAATAAGGCGATGGATATTGCAGAAGTTGGAATTAGTTTAATTGTAGAAAATCTGCCCAAGGCTATAGATAACCTTAAGGATGAGGATGCAATTGAAAGTTTAGGTCTGGGAACAGATTTAGGTGGATATGCTATAATGGTTGGGGGAACAAACTATGGTCATCTTTTTAGCTTCTCTCTGGTAAGCAAGTTAACCCATGGTAGAGCCTGTGCCATAGCAAATCCATATATTTTAGTATTCTTTGCCCCAGCCATTGAATCTCAGTTAAAGCTAATTGGTAGGATATTTAAAAGGGCAGGCTATATAGATGAGGATATAGAAAAATATAGTGGTAGAGATTTAAGTGTTGTAGTTGCTAAAGGAATGATAAAGCTTTCAGAAAAAATAAAGTTTCCCGCTACATTTGGCGAAGTTGGTGTAGATGAGGAGGATAAAAAAAGAATCTTGACTGCGGCTAAAAATCCTCAACTATGGAGTAAATTAGAACAGGCTCCTGTTTCTTTAATTGTCAGGGATTCAAATGGTAAGGTAGATAAGGCAAGAACAGAGGATAATATTGATAGATATATGGGCTCTTTAATAGATGCGATTATAAGTGGTGATTTTAACAGAATAAAGAATATGTAATATGTAAGACAAATGAATACTTCAGGCTGGAAAAATATCAATTTAGAATATGGAAAAGATTTTTTCTCTATTAAAGTCCCTCCCTGGTGTGATATATTAAGAATGAAATATATCCCCGCTTTAGAAAATCCGAAAAAACAAATAGAAGATGCTCTATCTAATCCCATAGGGAGTCTACCCATAGAAGATATTGTTGCTTCCTGTAAAAAGGCTTTCTCAAAGAAAAGTGTTGCCATAACTGTATCTGATAACACCAGACCTGTTCCCTATAGTGGAGAAAAAGAGGAGGGGATACTTTTGCCTCTTTTAAAAAGACTAAAAAAAGTAAAGATAAAAAATAAGAATATCAAGATTATAGTAGGAACGGGAACTCATTTGCCCACATCCAATAAATGGAAAAAAGAGGCTTTTGGAAAATCTATAACTGATAAATATGAGATAATAGATCATAGTTGCACCTCATCTGATCTTTGTTATTTAGCTAATATAGATGGAGTGGCAGTTAAAATAAACAGACAGTTTTTAGAAGCAGATATTCATATTGCTACAAGTTTGGTAGAACCTCATTTTATGGCCGGGGTATCAGGTGGAAGAAAGGCAATTTGTCCTGGTCTTGTTAATTTGGAGGCTACCCATATTTTTCATGGTGTTGAGTTTATGAATAACTCCAATGCTACAAATCTAATTTTAGAAAATAATCCCTGTCATAATTTTGCCTTAAGAGTTGCTCAAAAAACAAGGGTAGATTTTAGTGTAAATGTTGTTTTAAATGGTAAAATGGAGTTAGCTGGAGTCTTTGCCGGTGATTTAGAAAAGGCTCACCTTGAGGCAGTGAAAAGAGTAAAAGATTATTGTATTATTCCAGTTGATCATGAATATGATATAGTTTTAACTCAG
>JAUWJM010000146.1 GCA_030607715.1 Candidatus Aerophobota bacterium | reverse complement strand
GCTCCTAAAGCAGCAGCCCAGAGAGGAAAATTTGGTGGAAGGAGCATAGCTAACAAAAGACCGCTAACAAGGGCACTGGGCTCCCAGGAAATTTCTTTTTTTCTCAATCTTAAAAATAAATACTCAGAGAGCATGCTAAAAAAACAACAGGTAAAGATGAGTCCAATAGCTCTCAAGCGAAAAAGGTAAATACTGTATCCTGCTGCCGGCAGAAGAGCAATTATTACTCCCCACATCATCTTGGTTACAGTAATCTTATCCCTGATATGAGGGGATGAAGAGATAATCAGCTTTTCCATTTACTTGATCTTTTCAGAAGTTGCTAACCCCAGTAGCTGGGAAGTATTTAAGTTGAAAAAAGATAATAATTGAGAATCATATTTTTTAATTTTATCCTCGGAAAGATATTTACATTTAACCTGGGAAAAGAAATTTTTTACCTTTAAGTCTTCAGCTTCTAAATGAAACCTTATAGCAGACAGGCACCTTTTGGAATAAATACTATGCAAAGGTTCAACGAATCCTTTAACCACAGGTATAATAGCATCACTATCATCTATTTCTGAAGACATAAATCTAAGCAAATCCACATTCAGAAAAGGCATATCACAACCACAGATAAAGTTATATTCACTTTGAGATATCAATAACCCTGTATAAATTCCCCCCAAGGGTCCTCTTTTAGAGACTATATCCTGGACTACTCTTATCCCTAAGAATTGGTAATCAAAAGAGGAGTTAGTAACTACAAGAACATTGTCAAAAACAATTTTTAGTTTTTCTACAATTAATTTTATAATCTGTTTTTCTCCAATTTTAAGTAAAGCTTTGTTTTTCCCTATGCGCCTGTTTTTTCCTCCTGCAAGAATTATTCCTGTCATTTTAACTTACGATCCCTTTAATAATATTATATCAAAATCATAAAAAGGCAAATCAACTACCTCCTTCAGAATATCATCAAGTGAGTTGAGTTATACGGCAATATCTTAGTATCAGCCTTTTCTCCTTTTTGGGGAAAAAATCACTGCTATTCCAAAGGATAGACTTGATACTATAGCGATAGAGGAACCCACTGGAAGATCTAATGAAAAGGAAATTAAGATTCCTAATAGGCAAGAAGTAACTCCAAATAGAGGTGAGAATATGATTATCTTCTTAATATCATAAAAAAACTGGTAAGCAGTTGAGGCGGGATTTACAAGCAAGGCAAAAATCAACAGTCCTCCAATCAGTTTCAAAGATAAAGAAACGGTGACCCCAGTCAAAAACAATATCAAGTAATAAAAAGGTTTGGTGGGAATTCCAGAAGCCTCTGCCATTTTTCTATCAAACATTATAGCCCGAAACTCCTTGGAGAAAAGAATCATCAGTATAACTACGATAGCGGTCAGTATTCCCAACCTCATTACGTCAGCACTACTCATTCCCAGAATGCTGCCCCATAATATGCTCATAGCCGTGCTACTCATAGCCGTTTCTGGAGCAAGATTTAAGAAGATAAGGCCAAGAGCCATAGTCAAGGAAAACAGCACTCCGAGGATGACATCTGTATGAAGCTTTGCCTTTTCCGCCAGGGGTCCTAAAATAAATGCAATTACGGTGGAAAAAATCAGAGCCATAAGAAGCGAATTAAAAGATAAAACCAGACCTAAGGCAGATCCAGCAAAGGCAGCATGAGACATACAAAAACCTAAGGAGGATAGCTTCATTCTTACCACAAAGACACCCATCAAAGAACAGGCTATGCCAGCTAAGGAGGCACCTATTATGGTTATAAGAATCATTTTAGAAGGTAGGAGAAATATCATTCTTTGATTCCATAGGCTAATTTTAGTAACTCTAGATTTAAAATCTTCTTTGGCAAACCATCCTTAACTATCTTTCCTCCATTCATCACTATTACTCTATCGCACCGCTTTGGGATTGAGCTTATATCATGGATGACAACAAGAGTGGTCAGATCTCTCTCATCATGCAGGCGAGATATTTGCTGCGAGATATCCGCGGTGGCGTTAAAATCTAAATTGCTGAATGGCTCATCCAGAAGAAGAATCTTTGGATCCTTGGTTAAGGCTCGGGCAATCATTACCTTTTGTAGTTGTCCACCCGACAATTTTCCGATTGGTCTACTTGACAAACCATCAATACCAATTGACTCCATTGCCTCTTGTGCCTTCTGGCGATCTTTATTAGAAATAGATTTCAGTAGTCCTATTTTCCCGAACCTCCCCATTAAAATCACATCCTTAACCAAAAAAGGGGTCAAATCATCAACTCCAAATTCCTGGGGGATATAGCCAATTTCCTTCCTAATGGAGGAGCCAAATCTCCTAATCTCCTTTCCAAAAATATGGATTTTCCCTTTTGCATGCTCTAAGAGTCCATTTATTGTCTCCAGTAAAGTCGTTTTCCCTGCTCCATTAGGGCCTATGATACCCAAAAATTCCCCTTTTTCTACTCTTAGAGTTACATTCCTGATAACCGGTATCTTTTCTCCCTCATAGATAGTATTTACATTGAAAAGCTCTATTGGAGTTATTTCCATTGGAACAATTGCTCCTCAGGTATATTAATAAGTTTCTTTGCCATTTTTTCACAATCATCCTTATCTTCACTAATCATTCTTAAAATATCAGATTTTAGCTCTATTTCTATTGATTTTCCATCTTTGGTAAAAATAACCTTTGCCTTTTTCTTGTCCATCACTTTAACATTTCCTTTTCCCAGAGTACATCCAGTAGATATTTGTATCCCATCAATCAGGCAGGATATAGGAGGCTTGGTTCCAGTTTGCACAAGAACACTTAATTCAGAGTATCCCTTTGAATTTAGTTTTCTTAAAGCTAAATGACCCATTCTTATGCCAGCAATTAAAAAAGGACCCAGATGTCCGTGGAATTCAACCCCTTTATTGATGACCTCATCTATCTTTAATTTAGTTACATTAATTTTCCTCATCTCCATATTATCTTCCCTTTATAGCATCAAACAACTGTCCTGCATTGTATTCTATTAGCTTAACATAGCTTTTCGTTCCCGGGATTGCCCCCGGAAAATTACTTAAGATGACCTGAGTTGCTCCCACCTCAGATGCCAGTTTAGCTCCAAACTTGGTCCCACTTTGTAGATTATCTACAACTAAGATAATATTTCTCTCTTTCCCCTTCTTGACCAGTTCTAAAGTTCGCTTCAAGGATAATCTTTCTGGAGGCAGATAAGTGGCAACTACATTAAAACCAAGCCACTTAACAAAATCTTCTTGCCACTTCATGCATATCACCTTGATTTGTCCAACTTTCAAACGCTCTGCTTCCTCTTTTAGTCGTTTTGCCGTCTCATTTATAGATTTGATTATACCAGCAGCATTTTCCTCAAAATATGCTGCATTCTCAGGCTCATACTCCGAGAGTGCTTTTGTTATAAGCTCAACTTTTTTTAGAGCTACAGCTGGAAAGTTCCATGCACCTTCAATTCTAATTTTTTGGACTCCTTCATTTTCTGAAGCCTGAATTAGATTTTCCAACCAGGGTTCTATTCCGTGAAAGAAGATCAGTGAGGCTTTACTAACAGCATAGACATCACTTGGTTTTATATCAAAATGGGCCGGACACATTCCTGTTGACACTATGGTTCCAACCTCAATACGGTCCCTGCCTACCTCTCTTACGAAATCACCCAGTACGCTAGTTGTACAGACCACTATTGACTTTTCCTGATTACCTGTCTTATTTGCAAAAACTTCCCCAGAAAAAGCTCCAATTAAAAACATACCCATCAATACGCCAACTAATATCCTCTTTGTCATTTTTTCTCCTTTTTTTATTATTGTGTTACATTTTTTAAAATTATAACACAAAATAACCAAAAGTCAACCCCTGAATTTGACAGACTTCTAAAATTAACTAACTTAAATAATTGATATTTTATCTCAAGAATTCGACATTGACTAAATCTTGTTGCTTTGATGAACAGGCCAATAATTAAAAGTAGGTGATTAATATGCACGAGTGGTCATTAGCTCAGGCAGTAATTTATACTGCAATTGAATATCAGAAAAAGGAAGAATTAAAAAGGATCACTGAACTTGAAATTAAAATGGGTGAATTGCAACAAATAGATGTAGAAATTTTTAAATTTGCTTTGGAAGAGATTGCTAAATTTAAAAAAATAACGGAAATAAATATAAAAATTGAAGCAGAAAAGGCTGTTTTGAAGTGTCGAGTCTGTGGATATAGATGGAATTACAGTGATTCAATGGAAGAGTTAAACAAAGATAAAGATAAGGCTGAATTCATCCACTTTATTCCCGAGGTTGCTCATATTTATCTTAGATGCCCTAACTGTAAAAGCCCAGATTTTGAAATCACAAAAGGGCGAGGGGTG
>JAUWJM010000168.1 GCA_030607715.1 Candidatus Aerophobota bacterium | reverse complement strand
CTTAAAGTTATCTGTGCTACTATACGTGATGATACCTGTTATATCAAAAAACATAAATCAATACATCCTATGTATCTAAAAATTTGACAAAGTCATAGTGTTCGCAATGACAAATGAGCAATCCCTCTATTTTTTAGGAAAGCTTACCTATTACTTATAATTTACTACACTTTAAAAATTATGTCAACATCCGTATTGAGTGAGTTAATGATTTAATGAGGAGCTTGACAATACCCTCTTCTTTCCTTACAATAGATTTTCAAGCTTTTCTTGATTCACCAGGAAAGTATTGAAATTACATTTATATGATGGTAATCGGTAGTCGCTGCTTTAGCTTGCGAAAACAAGCGCGATCTAAAGATCGCGGCTACCTTGAGTGCTTCAGGGTGGAGGGATGATATCAAAAGAGGATAAAGAAAAGATAGATAAGCTTATTGAAAAATATCAAACTAATCCTGGCCCTCTTATCTCTATTCTCCAGGATATCCAGAGTACCTTTAGCTACCTTCCGAAAGATATCTTATCCTACCTTTCTCAAAAACTGAAAGTTTCTGAGAGCAAAATTTGGGGGATTGTTACTTTCTATGCTCAATTTTACCTTGAACCAAGAGGAAAGAATACCGTAAGGGTTTGCCTGGGAACAGCCTGTCATGTGAAGGGAGCAAAGAAAGTTTTGGAGAGATTGCAAAAAATTTTAGGGATACAACCAGGCGAAACTACTGAAGATTTAAACTTTAGCCTGGAGACAGTACGTTGTTTGGGAACCTGTTTTTTAGCGCCGGTGATAATGGTTGATCAGGATTATTTTGGCAAATTAACTCCGGATAGGATAGAACGGATAATAGATCAGTATAGAAAGGATTAGACTATTATGGCAAAATTTTCTAAAATAAAAGAACTCGAGGCTTACGGTAATTATTTATTAAAAAAAAGGGATACAGGAAAAAAGAGAATTAGAATATGTATGACCGGGTGCCGAGCATTTGGTGCTCGGGAAATAAAAGATAAGTTAAAAGAAGAAATTGAAGCCTCTGGACTAAGTAGGAAAGTAGAAGTTGTTTCTACCGGGTGTCAGGGTTTTTGTGCTCGAGCGCCAGTGATGGTGATTGACCCTGATGATATCTTTTACCAGCAGGTAACCCCGTCCGATGTTAAAGAAATTGTCTCCCAAACTCTTATTAAAGGAAATTTAGTAGAGCATCTTCTCTATAAGGAACCTATCTCCAACAAAACTATCATTCATACAGCCGATGTGCCTTTCTACAAAGAACAGTTAAAAATTATACTGCGCAGGTGTGGCAAAATTGACCCCATCAGGATTGATGATTATTTGATTTTTAGAGGATACAAAGGTTTTGAAAGAATCTTTAAAGACAGAATCTCTTCCCAGAAAGTAATAGATGAAATTAAAGAATCTGGTCTTCGAGGAAGGGGAGGTGCAGGATTTCCTACCGGGCTTAAATGGCAATTTACAAAGAAGAGTTCTGGTATTCCCAAATATGTTATCTGTAATGCTGATGAGGGAGACCCTGGTTCTTTTATGGACAGGGCACTGTTAGAAGGAGACCCTCACTCTGTTATTGAAGGAATGCTTATTGCCGGTTATGCCATTAATGCAAAAGAAGGCTATATATATGTCAGGGCTGAGTATCCTATAGCTGTGGAACATCTCAAAATAGCACTTGTTCAGGCAAGAGATTACGGAATCTTAGGTGAAAACATTCTGGGCACAAGATTTTCTTTCAATATAAGAATAAAGCAAGGAGCAGGAGCTTTTGTATGTGGTGAAGAGACAGCTTTAATTGCCTCAGTCGAGGGTAGAAGAGGTATGCCAAGACCCAGACCTCCTTTTCCTGCCCAATCTGGCCTTTGGGGAAAACCTACCTGCATTAATAATGTTGAAACCTTAGCTAATACTCCCTATATTATGCTTAAAGGAGCAAAAGAATTTGCTAAAATTGGTACTAAAGAAAGTAAGGGAACTAAGATATTTGCTCTGGCAGGAAAAGTAGAAAATACTGGTCTGGTAGAAGTTCCCATTGGGACTTCCTTAAGAAAGGTTGTTTTTGATATAGGAGGAGGACCACCTCCTGGTAGAAAATTCAAGGCTGTTCAAATTGGGGGTCCTTCCGGCGGATGTGTTCCTGAGAAATATCTTGATCTTCCCATAGATTATGATTCCTTGAAAAAAATTGGTGCTATAATGGGCTCAGGTGGAATGGTGGTAATGGACGACAACACCTGTATGGTTGATATTGCTCGTTTTTTTCTGGAATTTGTCCAAGATGAGTCCTGTGGGAAGTGTGTTCCTTGTAGGATTGGAACAAAACGTATGCTGGAAATTTTAACCCGTATAACTCAGGGGAAAGGAGAGCCTGAAGATATTCAGCTCCTGAAAGAGCTTGCCAAAGTAATAAAGGATACCTCTCTTTGTGGTCTGGGACAAACTGCCCCCAATCCCGTGCTTTCCACTCTTGCTTACTTTAAAGATGAGTACATAGCTCATATTGAAGATAAGGTCTGGCCAGCTTGCACCTGTGAGGAACTTTTTACCTCTCCTTGTCAGAACACCTGCCCAGTAGGAATTGATATCCCAGGATATATTGGGTTAATTGCCCAGGAGAAATTCTCTGAGGCTCTGGAGCTTATCAAAAAAAGGAATCCTTTTCCGTCTATATGTGGCAGGGTTTGTCATCATCCCTGCGAGTTAAAATGCCGTAGAGCCGAAATAGATGAACCTGTAAATATAAATGCTCTAAAGAGATTTGTAAGTGATTATGAGCGAGGAAAAGGTAAAAAGAGAGCAATTTTAGCCCCACCGGATAAAAAAGAAAAAATTGCCATAATTGGTTCTGGTCCGGCAGGTTTAACCTGTGCCTATTATCTTGCTCACCGGGGATATTCTGTTACTATCTTTGAGGCACTTCCTGTTGTTGGAGGAATGCTTAGGGTGGGTATTCCTGACTATCGACTTCCCAAAAATATTTTAGAGGAGGAGATCTTCTCTGTTGTGGAAAGCCTGGGGGTTTCTATCCAGACAAAAGTAAATATTGGTAAGGATATAACTTTTGATAAACTCTTTGATATGGGCTACTCCGGCGTCTTTATAGCTGTAGGTTGTCATATCTCTCGTAAGCTTAAAATTCCGGGTGAAGATATAGAAGGAGTTCTGGATGGAATGGTCTTTTTAAGAGGCATAAATTTAGGGCAAGAGCAGAGATTAGGCAAGAAGGTGGTAGTAGTTGGAGGAGGTAATGTAGCTATGGATGCAGCAAGATGTGCTATAAGATTAAAAGTAGAGGAGGTAACCATTCTTTACCGGAGATCCCATCAGGAAATGCCTGCTATAGAAAGTGAAATTCAATCTGCTGTAAAGGAAGGAGTAAAATTTCATTACCTTGCTATTCCGGTGAGAATAATATCTTCCAATGGGAAAGTGGAAGGTCTTGAATGCGTACAGATGAGATTGGGAGAGTATGATAAAAGGGATAGAAGAAAACCAATTCCCATCCCTGGTTCTGAGTTTTT
>JAUWJM010000123.1 GCA_030607715.1 Candidatus Aerophobota bacterium | reverse complement strand
TTTTTTCAAATGGGATGTCATCTCAGATATAGTATCCGCATATCGCCTGCCTTCGCTGGCACTGATCCACCTGATCCAGACTCGGTCATCATCCAACCCTAAAGTTTTTAAAATACTTTTTAAGACAGTAATTCTTCTTCTTGCCTTATAGTTTCCGCTTACATAATGACAATCTCCTGGATGACATCCACCAATGAAGACTCCATCAGCTCCTTCAAGTAAAGCTCTAAGGATATAAGCAGAATCAACTGAGCCTGAACACATTACCCTGATAGGTCTAATACTTGGTGGGTACTGGATTCTTAAAGTGCCCGCAGTATCTGCTCCGGCATAGGTACACCAATTGCATAGAAAACCAACTATCTTTGGCTCAAAATCAGCCATTAATTACCTCCTTCATATCCTTAATTATGATTTTATATTGCCGCATCAATCATAGAGAGAATTTGTTTATCTTCATATCCTTTTAATTTCGTTGCTCCATTAGGACAGACCGCAGCGCAGGTGCCACATCCACGGCAAAGAGTCGCTATCACTTTAGCTACCTTCTTTTGCTCATCCATCACCCGTGCTTTATAAGGACAAGAAGAAATACAAACCTCACAACCGCTGCACCATCTCTCATTTACCTGGGCAATATATCTTCTGGAGGACATTTTCTCTTGAGAGAATAACATTACCACTTTCCCAGCAGCCGCATTAGCTTGAGTTATTACCTCCTTTATAGAGCAGGGAGAATGAGCTAAACCGCAAATAAATATTCCATCCCTGAGAAACTGTAGGGGACGAAACTTAACATTGGCTTCCTCAAAGAAACCATCCTTATTTAAGGGAACATCTAAAATTTTAGCTAAAGAGGGATTATTCTCGGGTATCATTCCAACACTTAATACAACAAGCCCAGGATTTATAATCAATTCCTCATTTAATACAGGGTCAGTAACTTTTACTTTTAATTTATCTCTTTCAATTTTAAGTTGAGGTTTATCATCCACATTATATCTGATAAAGACTATTCCCATTTCCCTTGCCTTTGTATAATACTCTTCTTTAAACCCGTAGCTCATTATATCTCGATAAAGAATATATATATTTGCTCTGGGATTTTTCTCTTTTATTTTCAAAGCATTCTTTATAGCTTGAGAACAGCATACTCTGCTGCAGTAAAGGTGGGGCTCTTCACGGGAACCTACGCATTGAATCATAACTATAGAACTTTGAGAGTTAATATCTATTTTTTTATTTATAATTAACTTTTCCATCTCTCTTTGGGTAATTATTCTTTTATCTTCCCCATAAGAATATTCTTTAGGTTGGTTTTCCTTTGCTCCCGTCGCTATAACAATAGCTCCGTAAGAGAAAGTCCTGGAGTTTGATTGGTCTGTTTTGAGTCTCGCTTGAAAATTTCCAGCATAACCTCTAACTTCTTCAAGCTTCGTATTTTTATATATGTGAATTAAATTGTTATTTTCAATCTCTCCTATTTCTTTTTTAAGAAAAGGTTGAACATTTAATCCTTCCAGAGTATAATAAATTTCCCTTGCCCTGCCTCCAAGCTCAGAATCCCTTTCTATTAAATCAACTTCAAATCCCTGTTCAGCAATTAAGAGAGCTGCCCTCATACCAGATATTCCCCCCCCAACAACCAGTGTCCTTTTAATGAGTGAATCTGTTATTGAAGGCAATGGCTGTTGCAACAGAGCTTTTTCTACAGCCATAGAAAGAAATTTCTTTGCTTTCTCTGTGGCTAATTTTTTATCTTTATGTACCCAGGATATTTGCTCCCGAAAATTTACTATTTGTAAAAGAGAAGGGTTGAGTCCTATTTGACGAAGAACCTGTTTAAATAAAACTTCATATTTATAAGAAGTACAGGCAGCAAAGATTACTCTGTTTATCTTAGAATCAACCATTTTTTTCTTAGCTTCATCTAAATCGGGCTTAAAACAAAGGTATTTAAAATCTTCAACCAAATAGACATTAGAAAGTTTACTTGCAAATTCCTTTACTCCCCTTACATCAATTACACTGCTAACCTCTTTGCCACAGTGACATATAAAAATAGCTATTCTGGGATTTTGGGTAGTTACATCAATTTCCCGGGGATAACTACCTCCTCCAGAAAATTTTCCTCGAAGAGATAACATTGCCGTACAGGCCTTAAGGGCAGCTGCATTTGCCTCAGTAATAGTTTCTGAAATGTCCTTAGGACCTGAAAAACAGCCGCAGGTATAGATGCCCTCTTTTACTACTACATTAGAAAAATCGATTGTTTTGCAAAATCCATGCTCATTTAACTTTAATCCTAAAATTTCACTTATCCTTTTAGTGGTAGGGGGAGGGTTTTGCCCAACGGATAAAACAATTAGATCAAATTCATCTTTAATAAGATCCCCCTTTTCTGTTTCATAATTAATTTTTAGATTTTTTGTATCTGGAATTTCCTCTATTGCAGGAACTCTATACCTTATGAATTTTATGCCTTTCTCTTTTGCTTTTCTATAATATCTATAGTATCCTTTGCCAAAAGTCATCATATCCATAAAAAAGATTTGAACATCAATTGTTGGGTCTATATCTTTTACAATCATAGCTTCTTTTAGAGCAATCATACAGCAGGTGGATGAACAATAATTTCTTTCTTTATTTCTTGAGCCGATACATTGCAGGAAAGCAATTTTTCGAGGCATCTTCCCATCCGAAGGGCGGGCAAATTTACCATTATAAGGACCTGTTCCACTAAACATTCTTTCAAATTTTGTACTGGCAACAACATTTGGATACTTTCCATAACCATACTGGCTTAAATTGCCCGGATCAAATTCTTCAAAACCAAAAGAAAGAATAATAGCTCCCACTTTTAATTTAAAAACCTCATCTTTCTGAGAAAGATCAATAGCATTAGTAGGACATACCTTTACGCAATCCCCACATCTATTACAAGATTCCATATCAATAGTATATAAATTGGGAATTGCCTGAGGGTATTTAATATAAATTGCTTTTCGGGTAACTAAACCTTCGTTAAACTCATCTTTTACCTCAATTTGGCAAACCTTTGCACATAAGTCACATCCAATACATTTATCTTCTTTTACGTATTTAGCTTTTTTCTTAAGAGAAACTTCAAAATTTCCCGCAGAGCCTTCTACCTTTTCCATTTCTGTATTGGTCATAATTTGAATATTAGGATGAGTTAAATCTCGACGAATTCATAATTCAGAAGCTCCTTCTCTTTTAAAAGTTGGCAACATCTGGCACATACTACAATCATTTGTAGGAAATTGTTTATCTAACTGAGAAAGCCTTCCTCCTATATTTGAACTTTTATCTATCAGGCATACCTTAAATCCTAACTGTGCTAAATCCAAAGAAGCCTGAATTCCACCAATACCCCCGCCGATAACCATTACCGCGCCAACATTTTTCTCCACCTTAAAAATCCTCCTCTACCTTAAAGTCCCTTCATAGTGAGCGGTAAATTGGCGAGCTCTCACCTTGGCCGGGGTATAATCGGGTAATAACATAGGAGCAATTCTATCAGTATGAATGCCCGCCTTTTGAAGTTCTTTCTCATACCTTTTTACGTGCTCCAAAGTGAGTTTGCCCGGTTTTACTTTTTTAGCGCTTAAAGCGGCATTTATACCCGCTCTTCTACCAAAAACATTGTAATCCAAGACAGAGTTTCCCATAAGCCTGTTTCTCCCATGAACCCCCCCTGAAGCCTCACCCGCTATGTAAAGATTGGCTATTTTTGTTTCACACTTATCATTTATCTCCAGTCCTCCATTCTGATAATGCAGGGTGGGAAAAACAAGCATGGGTTCTTTAGTAATATCAATATCAAATCGGTTAAACTGTCTGTACATAGCGGGAAGTTGCTTTTGAATAGCTCCCTCGCCATTCATAAGCTCTATAAGAGGCGAGTCAAGCCATATACCTACTTTTCCTGTATGAGTGGTGATACCATTTTCTTTTTCTGTGCACTCCCTTATAAATGAAGATGTTTCAACATCTCTCGGTTCAAGAGGGAAAACAAACAACTCTCCAAACTTATTCACCGGTTGAGCACCCATTGTCCTCACCTTCTCTGTGATAAGAAAACCTAATATCTGTTCTGGATAAGCGGCTCCTGTAGGGTGATATTGAACAGAATCCATATACAAAAGATTTGCTCCTGCTCTATAGCCAAGGACTAACCCATCAGCCGTAGCTCCATAATGGTTAGTAGTAGCAAATCCTTTTATATGCAATCTTCCAAATCCGCCTGTAGCAATAATGGTAGATTTCGCCCTTACAATAATATATTCCTCTGTCTCAAGGTTATAGAGAATTGCTCCGCCAACTCCTCCTTCCTCATCCATTAAAAGCTCAACAGCAGGTGAAAACTCTATTACCTGGATATCTTCGGGGTAATTTCTTACCTCATCTCTTAAAACTCTCATAATAGCAGCACCCGTATAATCTCTTGCCGAATGCATTCTCTTCCTGGAGCATCCTCCTCCAAGCTTAGTCATCATAGTCCCATCAGGATTTTGATCAAACATCACCCCAAACTCTTTAAGCCACTTTATTATGAGAGGAGCATTCATTACCAAAGCCCTTACCAGCTCAGGCTTATTATCAAAATGCCCTCCCCCCATTGCATCTAAATAATGAATAGCAGGAGAATCGTTAGGATTTACTGCTGCCTGAATTCCCCCCTGGGACATCATAGAATTTGCATCTCCAAGCCTGAGTTTCGTAGCTATAATAACTTTAGCTCCGTTTTCCCTGGCTAAAAGCGCTGCTCCTGCACCACCCCCACCACCACCAATGATGAGAACATCAGTATCGTAATCCACTTTCAAAAGGTCAAAATCATCAGGATTTATACGGGAATGAGATTCTAAAAGGTCAACAACTTCTGAGGTAATATTCTCACCCTCATTGGGGCCAATTTTTATCTTTCGTCTTGCATCTGGTTTATAATCGGGGTGGAACTTAGTCAAAACTTCCTCTCTTTCCACATCCCTCATCGGAGTAAAAACCTTCTTTCCGGATAAGGCTTTTTTAAGCCTTCCCGACCTTGTTTTCTCCACCAATTTTAAAGATTCCTTCATATATTCTGGATACATTTTATTTTTTCCTTCTT
>JAUWJM010000181.1 GCA_030607715.1 Candidatus Aerophobota bacterium | reverse complement strand
GGTGGAAGTGTAGCTATTAACCATTATCAAGCTGCAAAAGCAGCTTATGGGGTGGTTCCCATTATTAAAAAAGGAGGGATAGTTATTTTAATTGCCCATAACAGTGACAAGGAATCTGTAGGAAAGGATGATTACAAAAAAGTTATGAAGATTTTAAAAGAAAAAGGTCCGGGTAAATTTACTGAGTTTATTAAAAGTGATAGATGGCAATTTGTTCCTGACCAATGGCAGGTTCAAAAATGGGATCAGTTTTTTAGAAAAATTGGAGCTTTTAATAGACTAATTTACTGTACCACAAATATAAATCCGAAATATTTAAAAGAGTTACCAGGCAAAAGTGGTTATGATTTTGTAGGGGGGAAAAAGATAGATATAGCTAAGATAGTGCAAAATGCAGTATTTTATGCGGTAGATAAGATAAAGCAAAAGACAAAAAAGCCTAAAATGGCTTTTATAAAAGAAGGTCCCTACGCAGTCCCTGTAATTAACTAAAGGCCCTCCCTACAATTCCCTCCATTTTTTAAAAATCCAGTATAAGCAAACCTAAGGGTTTGCACTACATTGCCAACATCACTTTTTTTGAAGGGTTATGGTTGACAAAGTGGATAAAATAGCTATTCTTTTATCAGGGAGGAAAAGTTGGAAAAAGCAGTAAAAAAGGCACAAATTTTAATAGAAGCCCATCCTTATATTCGAGAGTTCTCTGGCAAGAGAATTGTGATTAAGTATGGAGGAAGGGCTATGAGTGATGAGAGTTTAAGGAAAGGAATAGCTAAAGATATAGTTTTGATGAGATACGTGGGAATAAAACCTATAGTGGTTCATGGAGGTGGTGATGCTATAACCCAAATGATGCAGAGATTAGGGATAAAGTCAAGATTTATTGAAGGGAGTAGAGTAACTGATGAGTCAACTATGTCCATAGTGGAGATGGTTTTATCAGGTAAGATAAATAAAGAGATTGTCGCTCTTCTTAACCATTTTGGAGGGAAAGCAGTGGGATTGGAAGGAAAGGATGGGGAGCTTATCTTAGCTAAAAGATGTAAGAATAAAGACTTAGGTTTGGTAGGAAATGTAGAAAAAATAAACCCTGATATTATAGAGATTTTAGATAGGGAAGGCTTTATACCGGTAATAGCTCCGGTAGCCACAAATAAAAAGGGAGAAACTCTTAATATAAATGCAGATATAGTAGCGGCTGAGATTGCTGGCTCTCTTTTGGCAGAAAAGCTTATTTTTCTTACTGATGTGGAGGGAATTCTGGAGGATTCTACCCATAAGAAAAGCCTTATTTCCAGTTTAAATTTAAAGAAAATTGAGGAAATGATGAGCAGGGGAATGATTCAAAAGGGAATGATAGCTAAAGTGAGAGCTTGTAAGATAGCCCTGGAAAAAGGAGTGAAAAAAGTTCATATTATTAGTGGAAAGGTCCCTCGCTCTCTTTTATTGGAAATATTTACTGATAAAGGAATTGGAACGCAAATTCTCTCTTAATATATAAAGGGAGATATTGTCAGCCTAAGTAAATTTGCTATAATTATTAAAGGCGGGAATAGCTCAGTGGTAGAGCATCAGCTTCCCAAGCTGAGGGTCGCGGGTTCGAGCCCCGTTTCCCGCTCTATTTTTTTAAGCTAACTTTTCTTGACAAAAAAGGACTAATTTGTTAGGGTAGGCTTATAAAGAGTTCTCCTGTGTATGCTTTAAAAAATGAGGACTCTTGTTATGTTACAAACTACCAAGCGATTATTCAATATAGATGAACTATCTCATTGTATCTTAAGTCTAATTATAGTAACTCTTAACAATGGAGTGAGAAAGGAAGAGGTCTTAAATTTGAAATGGGAAGATATTGACTTTCATCAAAAAATGATATACTTACTAAATATGAAGAACAATGAAAAAAGAGAAAAAATAACAATTGAATCCATTCTTCAAAATGCTTACTAACAGACTATTTATAAAATTTGCGCCTGTAGCTCAATTGGATAGAGCAACGGACTTCGGATCCGTGGGTTGGGGGTTCGACTCCTCTCAGGCGCGCCAGAAGCAATCGGCAAGGCCGATTGCTGGAAGGTTAGCAGATTAGTTATTAGTCAATAGAAGGATGTAGTCACAGTTCCCCTAATGACTAAGAACTAATAACCAAGCTACTAAAAATCAGTGAGGATGTTTTTTTGAGGAGGTGAGATTAATGGCAGGATTTGAAGAGTTAGGGAAAAAGTTAGATAAATTAGCTGAACAGGTGGGGATAGCTACTCAGGGTGGAATAGAAAAAACAGCAGAGGAAGCTAAGCAGTGGGGAAAACATCTGGATGATTTAGGGGATAGAATTAGAAAAACTGCTCGGGATGGATTGGATAAATTTGCTGCTGGAACAAGAGAGTTAGGGCAGGTAGCTAAATTGAGATCTAAGATTAACCAGAAAAGAAAAGAAAAAGAAGAAAAAATTAAACAAGTCGGACAGTTAGCCTATGAGTTTCGTATAGAAGAAAAAGTTGACAATGAAGAATTCAAAAAGATGGGCGAAGAAATTGCTAACCTGGAGGAAGATATTTACAAGAAAGAAAAGGAAATTAAAGATATTAAGGGAAACTAAGTG
>JAUWJM010000072.1 GCA_030607715.1 Candidatus Aerophobota bacterium | reverse complement strand
TAGCTGATATTTTTTTAATTGCTCCGGCTACTGCTAATGTGATAGGAAAAATAGCCTGTGGAATAGCCGATAATATTCTTACTACCACAGTTTTAGCTACTCAGGCTCCTGTATTGATTGCCCCGGCTATGAATCACCGGATGTGGATAAATCCTATTCTCCAGCAAAATGTAAAAAAACTTAAAAACTTAGGGTTTAAATTTGTGGGACCGATGAGGGGAAAGCTTGCTTCAGGAGAAGTAGGGGAGGGGAGGATGAGCGAGCCTTCTCAGATTGTAGAGTATGTAGAGAAAATTTTTAGGCTCAAGGAAGATTTTCAGGGGAAAACTTTTTTAATTACAGCCGGTCCTACCCGGGAGCCTTGGGATAGAGTTCGTTTCTTAAGTAACTATTCCACTGGCAAGATGGGTTATGCTTTAGCTGAGGAGGGTGTATTTCGGGGAGCAAGAATTATTTTAATTAGTGGACCTACTTTTCTTGAGGTGCCTTCAGGAGTTGAATTTTACAGGGTAGAATCAGCCGAGCAGATGGAAGCCTGTGTAATGGAGAATTTTCCTCAAGTTGATGGCGTAATAATGGCTGCTGCCGTAGCAGATTTTTCTCCCTTGAAAAAAAGGAGAGGAAAAATAAAGAAAGATAAGGAAGAAAAAATTATTTTGGAACTAAAGAGAACTCCCGATATTTTAGGTGAACTTGGCCAGATAAAACAGAATAAAATTTTAATAGGTTTTTGTGCTGAGACCAAGGATTTAGAAAAAGAGGCTAAAGAGAAGCTAAGGTTAAAAAATCTTGATTTAATAGTGGCCAACAACATATCTTTGCCTGGGGCAGGATTTGCTGTAGATACCAATATAGTTAGTTTAATAAATGAAAAGGAAGAAGTTGAATCTTTTCCCAGGTTGACTAAAAAGGAAGTTGCTGAAAAAATCTGGGATAAAATCAAGGTATTGGTAGAAAAAAATGTTTAATTTAATGAAAAAGATAAGGATTGCATCAGTTGTATTGATAATCATTTTATTTTCCTTTAATGGATTCATTTTTGCTAAAGAACCTTTAGTGGAAGTGATAAAACTGGAGGGAACAATAAGTCCTGCTACTGTGGATTATTTAAAAAAGATATTCCATTTAGCTAAGGAAAGGAAAGCTGATTGTTTGATAATTCAACTGGATACACCAGGAGGGCTGGATTCCTCTATGAGAGATATAATTAAATTAATTATGAATAGTGAGATCCCTGTAATTGTGTATATTTCTCCCCGGGGAGCAAGAGCGGCTTCTGCAGGAGTTTTCATTGCCCTCTCTTCTCATATTTTAGCTATGTCACCCGGAACTAACATTGGTGCGGCTCATCCTGTAGCTTTAATGGGGACAATGGATAAGACAATGGAAGAAAAGATAGTTAACGATGCTGCCGCTTATATAAAATCTATTGCTGAGAAAAGAGGGAGGAATGCAAAGTGGGCAGAGGATGCTGTAAGAAAAAGTGCCTCGGTAACAGCTAAGGAAGCTTTAAACTTAAAGATAATAGATGTAATTGCTGAGAATATAGATGAGCTTTTAGAGAAATTAGATGGAAAAGAGATAGAATTTCCTGAAGGCTCAGTTATTTTGCAAACAAAAGGGGCTAAGATTCACTTTAATCAGATGGGTTTTAAGGATAGATTCCTGCAAAAATTAGCTGATCCTAATTTAGCTTATATTCTTTTAATGATAGGGATTTGGGGAATTATTCTTGAATTTTTCCATCCCGGAGTATTACTACCAGGAATAGCGGGAGCAATATGCTTGATCCTGTCCTTTTTTGCCCTTCAGATCATTCCTTTTAATTTAGCTGGACTCCTCTTAATCGTCTTAGCAGTAATTCTCTTTATTTTAGAGGTTGAGGTTACCTCCTATGGGGCTTTAACTATAGGAGGGATTATAGCTCTCACTTTAGGTTCTCTTATGCTTATAGACCCTGGTGCTGCTATTTATATTACTATTTCCTGGCCCTATATTATCAGTGGAGTAGCTGTAACCAGCGCTCTTTTTGTATTTATTGTTTTTTATGCTATAAAAGCTCAAATTAAAAGACCGGTTACTGGAACAGAAGGAATGATTGGTGAGATTGGAGTTGTTAGGAGAGACCTTAACCCTACCGGTAAAATTTTAGTTCATGGAGAGCTCTGGAATGCTTTTGTTAAATCCCCTGAGGAGGTGATTAAAAAAGGGGAGAAAGTGGAAGTGGTAGATATAATAAGGATGGAACTCCAGGTTAAAAAAAAGAGAGGTAAAAGATGGGATGGATAATTCTTGGAATAATAGTGGGAACAGCAATTCTTGTTATTGTTATGATAGTGAAGGCTCAGCTTAAAAGGCCCACTACTGGGCTTGTTGGTATGATAGGGGAGGTGGGAGTAGTTGTAAATGAGCTTAATCCAGATGGAAAGGTTCGAATTCACGGACAAGAAATCTGGAATGCTATTAGCCTTTTTCCTGGGGAGGTGATTAAAGCTGGAGAAAAAGTAGAAGTAGTAAGAATAGAGAAAACTATATTAGTGGTAAAAAAAAGGAGATTTTAAAATGGGAGTAATAATTTTTTTAGTCGTTGTTGTGATCATAATTTTAATGGCTGCGATTAGGGTAGTTACCGAATATGAGAGGGGGGTTATATTTCGCCTGGGTAGATTGGTTGGAGCTAAGGGTCCGGGCTTATTTTTCCTTATTCCTATTGTAGATAGAATGGTTAAGGTAAGCTTGAGGACAACTAATTTTGACGTTCAACCTCAGGAGGTTATTACCAAAGATAATGTTCCAGTTAAGGTAAATGCGGTGATTTATTTTAGAGTTATAGATCCTACTAAAGCAGTGGTAGAAGTGGAAAACTTCCGCTTTGCTACCCTTCAGATTGCCCAGACTACTTTAAGAGGGGTAGTGGGAGAGATAGAATTGGATGATCTTTTATCTCAAAGAGAAAAACTAAATGAGAGACTTCAAACTATCGTTGATCAACAAACAGATCCCTGGGGAATCAAGGTAAGCGTGGTAGAGGTAAAGGAAATTGAGATACCTGACACTATGAAGAGAGCTATGGCCCGACAAGCTGAGGTAGAAAGAGAGAGAAGGGCTAAGATTATTAATGCCCAGGGTGAATTTCAAGCTGCCGAGAAGCTCTCTCAAGCAGCAGAAATTCTTGGTCATCATTCTCAATCTATTCAACTTAGATATCTGCAAACTCTCTCAGATATAGCTACTGAGCAGAATTCTACCATTGTTTTCCCTTTGCCCATTAATTTTCTGGATGCCTTTAGCAAATTGATGGGAGGTAAATAAAAGAGGAGTGAGAAGTGAAAGATAAGGGATTTTTCTGGTGGTTAATTCCCACAGGTTTGTTGGTTATATTTTTGCTTTCTGGTTGTGAATATAATCTGGAATCTCCTCCCCTTCCTTCCCCAACATCAAAGCTCGCTATCCCTATTTTTGTTAACAGGTCTTTTCAGGAAGGATTAGAGGAGATTCTTACTCAGGAGATTGTTGATAATTTTTTACTTAAAACTCGTTTTGAGGTAGTTAAAAAAAAGGAAGCTGATGTAATATTAAAGGGAGAGATTCTTTACTATTTAAATGAACCCTTAAGTGAGATTACGCGAGAGGAGAAGGAATACAAGGTAAAAATTGAAGTCCTGGCTACCTTAGTTTCAAAAAAAGAAGGTAAAGTATTCTGGAAAGAAAAGATAAGTGAAGCTGTAGTTTATTCAATTTTTGGTTCTATTCAAACTGAGGAGGAAGCTATTAAACAAACTTGCAGAAAAATAGCTGAAGATTTAGTCAATTTGACTTTGGAAGGTTGGAAGGAATGAGGTTAAAATTTACCAGGCCCAGGTCAATGAGCGATCGTTCCATTCATTACTGTCCGGGATGTGGTCATGGAATAATTCATCGTCTTATCTGTGAGGTGGTTGATGAACTTGAAATCAGGGAAAATTTAATTGGAATCTCTCCTGTAGGTTGCTCAGTAGTAGCCTATGATTATTTTGATTTTGATATGGCGGAAGCCTCTCATGGTAGAGCTCCAGCAGTAGCTACTGGAATAAAAAGAGTTCATCCAGATAAAGTAGTTTTTACCTATCAGGGAGATGGAGACCTTGCTTCTATAGGAATGGCAGAAATTGTCCATGCTGCTGGCCGAGCAGAGGCTATTACAGTAATTTTTGTTAACAATGCCACTTATGGAATGACCGGGGGTCAGATGGCTCCTACTACCCTGTTAGGTCAAAGAACTACTACCACTCCCTTTGGCAGAACAGTAAAGGAAGCTGGTTATCCCATAAGGATTCCTGAGCTTCTGGCATCTCTTTCTGGGGCATCTTACCTGGAAAGGGTAGCGGTAACCAATCCTGCTAACATAATAAGAGCGAAAAAGGCAATAAAGAAGGCTTTTCTATTTCAAATTGAGAAGAGAAAGTTCTCTTTGGTAGAGGTTCTCTCACCTTGTCCCACTTCCTGGAGATTATCTCCTCTGGAGGCCTTGAAATGGATGGAGGAAAAGATGATTCCCTATTTTCCTCTGGGAGTAATAAAAGAAGAATAATATTTTAATCTGTTTCTAAAATAGCTAAGAAGGCTTTTTGAGGGATTGATACCTTTCCAAACATTCTCATTCTCTTTTTACCTTCTTTTTGACGTTCCAGGAGTTTATTTTTTCTGGTTACATCTCCTCCATAAAGCGGAGCAGTTACATCTTTACGCAAGGCAGGTATGGTTTCTCTGGCTATTATCTTTTTACCAATAGCAATTTGGATGGGGATAGGAAACTGGTGTTTAGGAATTGATTCTTTTAGCTTTTTAGCTAAGGCTTTGGCTTTGGGATAGGCTTTTTCTTTATGAATAATTAAAGAAAGAGCATCCAAAATTTTTCCGTTTACCAAAACTTCAAGTTTTACCAATTTTGCTTCTTTGTATCCTATATATTTATAGTCAAAGGAAGCATAGCCTTGACTTATCGACTTTAGCTCATCATAAAATTTCATAGCTATCTCTGAGAAAGGAATTTTATAGAGAAGAAGAACTTGGGAGGCATCCAGCCATCGCATATCTAAAAATTCCCCTCTTCTCTTTTCTAACAGTTTAAATATATTTCCTAAGTATTGTTGAGTGGTTATAATGCTTGCTTTAATATAAGGCTCCTCTACCATTTCAGTTTTTCCCTGGGAAGGGAATTTACTGGGATTGTTTACCTGTATTATTTCTCCATTAGATTTAAGTAAACGATAGATGACATTAGGAGCAGTGGTAATTAGCTTTAATTCAAATTCCCTTTCCAGCCTCTGTTGAACTATCTCTTTATGCAGGAGTCCTAAGAATCCACAGCGAAGCCCTGGTCCTAATGTTGGAGAGGTCTCTGGCTGAAAACTTAAAGCAGGGTCATTTAGTTTTAATTTTTTCAAGGCTATCTTGAGATTTTCAAACTTTTCTCCTTCCCCGGGATAAACTCCGCATAGAACCATAGGTTTTGGTTTTTTATACTCAGGAAAAGGGCAGGAGGTAGGATTATCAGATTGAGTTATAGTATCACCCACTGTTAAATCAGATATATTCTTCACATTAGCAATGAAGTAACCTACCTCTCCGGATTTCAGTTTCTCTACCGGCACTCTTTTTAATTTTAATATACCTACTTCCTCTACCTTAAATTGTTTTTCCGAGGACATTACCTGAATTTTCATTCCCGGTTTTATACTGCCCTCTATAACTCGAATATATCCCACTACTCCTCTGTGCACATCAAATAGAGAGTCAAAAATTAGAGCTTTAAGTGGAGCATTGGAATTATGAATAGGAGGAGGTATTTTTTTAACTATAGCCTCCAGGATTTCCTCTATGCCTTTTCCTTCTTTAGCACTGGCTAAAATAGCCTGAGATGAGTTGGGTAATCCCAGTTTTTTAAGTTGGTCTTTTACCTTTCCTGGATTGGCTAAAGGAAGATCGATTTTGTTAACTATAGGGATTATGACTAACTTTTTCTCTTGAGCTAAATAGAGGTTGGCTACGGTTTGAGCTTCCACTCCTTGCACAGCATCTATCAATAAAAGGGTTCCTTCGCAAGCAGCAAGAGCTCGGGAAACCTCATAACTGAAATCTACATGACCGGGTGTGTCGATAAGATTAAGGAAAAAGCAATCTTTCTTTTTGTACCAGTAGGTAAGCCTGATGGTGTGAGCTTTAATGCTAATCCCTCTTTCCCTTTCCAGATCCATAGTATCCAGAGTTTGCTGTTTTAGTTCTCGTGGTGGTAAAGTATGAGTATACTCCAACAAACGATCGGCAAGGGTTGATTTTCCATGGTCTATATGAGCAATTATAGAAAAATTACGAATGTTTTTTTCTTCCATTGTAATTATTCAGCCACCAAGACACCAAGATTATACAATAATTCTCTCTTGATCCCATTTTTAATGATAGTCTCCTCATAACTTTTTAGCCACTAAGATGCCAAGATTATTTTTATGGGTTTAAAATTGAGCTAATTTTTTCATTAATTTGGATTTTTCTCGAGCGGCTTTATTTTTGTGCCATACTCCCTTGGAAGAAGTAACATCAATGAGTTTAACAACTTTAGGAAGCATTTTCTTTGCTTCTTCCCCTTTTTTCTGATTTACAAGTTGTAGAAAATTTTTTATACTATGCTTTACCCTATTTTTTATTCTTCGGTTACGTGTTTTTCTTACTAAGTTTTGCCGCATCCTTTTTTTAGCTGATTTTATTATAGGCATTTTTTTCTCCTTTAATCATAAGAGTAATATATACCATATTTTAAAAATTTTGCAAGTAAAAATGGGGTCTATGAAAAAAAGAGGGATAGTAAAAACAGCTGGAATAGTAAGCCTGGGAACTTTGTTTTCCCGAATTACAGGATTGATAAGACTTCAGGTGATTGCTTATCTTTTTGGTTATTCTATAGCCACCGATGCCTTTTGGGTTGCCTTTACTTTGCCCAATCTCTTAAGAGGGCTTTTGGCAGAAGGAGCTCTCACTACAGCTTTTATACCTGTTTTTAGTGAATGGTTGTCCAATAAAGGAGAAAAAGAAGCCTGGCAGTTAGCCAATAACATTTTAAATATTCTATTTTTGATTTTAATCGGAGTAGTGGGCCTGGGAATTTTATTTGCTTTCTATTATGTTCCCTGGATTGGAGTTGGTTTTCGGGGTAATCCTTCCCAAATGCACTTAGCTGTCTTGTTAACTCAGCTTATGTGGCCCTTTTTATTTTTCATGAGTATAGCTGCTTTAGTGATGGCTATTCTCCATTGCAGAGGTCACTTTGCTTCTCCTGCCATTGCCCCTCTTTTTTTTAATAAAGCGATGATTGGGTGTGCTTTTCTTTTTTTTCAAAGATGGGGGATATACAGCTTAGCTTTAGGAGTGGTGATAGGAGGAGGAGTTCAGCTTCTGATTCAGATCCCTTATTTAATCAAGAAAGGATTTAGGTATCGTTTTGTTCTTTCCTTTAAAGATAGAGGAGTGAAAAAAATAGGAAAGCTAATTTTACCTGCCATCCTGGGAGGAATAACTTTGCAAATCAATATAATTATTACCCGGGTATTTGCCTCTACTCTTGCTCCAGGAAGTATATCTGGCCTTCAATATGCTATGAGATTAATTCAATTTCCCTTAGGCATTTTTTCTATAGCTATCTCTACAGCTATCTTTCCTCGTTTGTCTTTTCTTGCCGCCAGAGGAAAAAAGGAAGAGCTAAAGAACACAGTCTCTTTGGGAATAAGAATGGTTTTTTTCCTGTTAATTCCCTCTTCCTTAGGATTAATTTTAGTTGGAAAAAATATTATTTCTTTGCTTTTTGAGCACGGAGCCTTTACTTTTGGGGATACATTAATAACAGCACAGTCTCTTTTTTACTACTGCCCGGGTTTGTTTGCCATGGGAGGGGTTATGATACTTACCAGAGCCTTTTACTCTCTCCAGGATGTCCTCACACCTTTAAAGGTAGCTGTTCTTACTGTTTGCCTCAATATTTTATTAAATTTTCTTTTAAT
>JAUWJM010000140.1 GCA_030607715.1 Candidatus Aerophobota bacterium | reverse complement strand
GAATACGTTAAAAGCATAAATGGAAATTATTTAGGAAAGATAGAATACGACCCTGACCTGGAAGAGTATAATTGGAGTGGTAAATCTTTGCTCCAGTTGTCACAGAACTCGCCTGCCTTTTCCTCTATTAAGAAAATACTGATAAAGGCAGGATATAAAATAAAATATTCTTAAAGAGAGAAGTTAAAAAAGGAGAATGTGATGGAGATTCCTGATGTTAAACAAAGCTGGCCCAATCCAATAAATGAAGTAACTATCGGAGCTACTAAAGAAGAAGGGGGAACAAGATCTCATACTATTACTGTGGGAGGAACTAATACTTTGCCTTTTCTTTACTTTGAAGGGGATATTCCTCATCCTTCAGTAATAGCTATGGAAGTTTGGGATATCACTCCCACAGATTGGCCCGAGGAGCTGACAAAATATTTTTCTGATGTATGGGATGATCCTGGAAAATGGGCAAAAAAATGTGTGGAGGAATTTAAGGCCGATCTTATCTGTTTAAGGCTTCAGGGGTGCGATCCTGATGGAGAAAATAAGGGTAGCGATGAGGCTGTTCAGGCAATTGAAAGAGTTTTAAAATCAGTAACAGTTCCTCTTATTATCTGGGGATGTGGCAACGATGAAAAAGACAATGAAATATTCCCTGCCTGTTCTCAGGCTGCTGCAGGAGAGAGCTGTCTTTTAGGAACTATCACCGAGGATAATTACAAAACCTTAGTAGCATTATGTAAGGCTGATAAACATAAGCTAATTGCTGAATCTCCTGTAGATATAAATATAGCCAAGCAAGTTAATATTTTAGCTACTGATATAGGTTTAGCACCGGAAGATATTGTTATTTATCCTTCCACCGGAGCTTTAGGATATGGAATGGAATATGTATATTCAATTATGGAGCGAGGACGTATAGCAGGATTATCCGGGGATAAAATGTGGGCCATGCCTCTTTTAGCAGATATTGGAAAGGAAGTATGGAAGGTTAAGGAAGCTGTAGCACCGCAAGAGGAAGTTCCAGGATGGGGAAGTCATATTCAAAGAGGCCCTCTCTGGGAGATAATAACTGGTTTAGTTTACCTCCAGGCCGGGACAGATATTTTTATTATGAGACATCCAGAAGCAGTGAAAGAGTTAAAAAGATACATTAATAGCTTGATGAAGAAAGTTAGCTGAAAAATTGATGAGGAGGAAAAGATGATTTTTATAGGAGAGAGAATAAACGGTGGTTTTAAGGATATTCAGAAAGCTATAAAAGAAAGAGATAAGTCAATTATCCAGTGCTGGGCAAAAATTCAAACAGAAGCTGGAGCAAATTACTTAGAGGTCAATATGGGAGCTGCCTCTAATAAAATAGAGGATTTTATCTGGATGATTGAAACTGTTCAGGAAACAGTGGAAACACCAATCTCTATTGATAGTAACAAACCTATCTTTATAGAAGAGGCTATAAAAGTTTGTAAGCATTCCCCTATAATTAACTCTTCTACCGCTGATAAGGAAAAATTGGATCAGATCATTCCTCTGGCAGTACAGTATAATGCTTCTTTTATTGGACTTTGCATGGACAAAAAAGGTGCTCCTCAAGATGTGAATCGTAGAGTAGAATTAGGTGCTACTATATTTAGCGAAGCTATAGAAAAAGGACTTTCTGAGGATAAAATTTTTCTGGACCCTGTAACTATGCCTTTAAAGTTTCTTCAAGAACAAGCGGGTAACTTAATTGAAGCTATTCATCAATTTACTCTTTTATCCAGTCCTCCTCCTCATATAATTTCAGGATTGAGTAATATTTCTTCTAAAGCTAAAGAAATGAAACTTATTAATCGTGTATTTCTTGTTATGTGTATTGAAGCAGGCCTTGATGCAGCTATATGTGATGTTACTGATAAAGAGTTGGTAAACTCAGCTATAACTGCCGAGGTTATATTAAACAAGCATATCTATTCAGATTTATTTATAAAAGCTTACCGAGGAAAATAGATGAGTTCTCACAAAAGACTCTTTGTAGCAGCAACTCGACAGAATGATGGCAAGTCTACTGTCTGCCTGGGATTGCTCCAGGTTCTAAGAGAAAAATATTCCCCTGTTGGTTTTATTAAACCTGTTGGACAACACTATGTGGAGCAAGAAGGTGTCAGGGTTGATGAGGATGTAGTGCTGATGAGAAATGTCTGCCGAACTAATAGTTATTTGAAAGATATGAATCCAATTACAGTGGAAAAGGGGTTCACAGAAAGATATATACAGGAAGGGGGATTGGAAAAATACATAAGGTTGATAAAGGAATGTTATAGCCGTGTTTCTATGGATAAACAATTAGTCTTAATTGAAGGAACCGGCCATGCTGGTGTGGGATCTATTTTTGATCTGTCAAATGCTTCTGTAGCAAGAATTCTTGAAAGTAAGGTTCTTTTAATTTCTACCGGAGGAATAGGCAGGCCTATTGATGAAATTGTGCTGAACAAGGCGCTTTTTGACCGGGAAGGGGTTGAAGTGGTGGGTGTAGTTATAAATAAAGTTCTTCCTGAGAAGTATGAGAAAATAAAAAGGCTAACTAAAGCTAGCCTGGAACGTAAAGGAATAAGGCTTTTAGGCGTAATACCCTTTCAAAAGGACCTTACCTACCCAACCATGGAACAGATTTTAGAAGCTACAAAGACAAAAGTCCTTTATGGCGAGGAGTTTCTGCAAAAAAGAGTTATAAATATTTTTGTTGGAGCTATGGAACCATATCATGCTCTAACCCGTCTTACTTCTCACAGCTTAGTAATTGTCCCTGGAGATAGAGAAGATATTATCCTGACAATTATTGCTGGAGAGAGAGTAATGGGTGAGAAGTACCAGATAGCAGGGGTAATTCTCACCGGAGGGTTACTACCTCATAAAGGTGTCCTTAAGTTATTTGGAGAAAGTGAGTTTTCCATCCTTCTTTCAGAAGATGATACTTATACCACTACCAAAAAGGTACATGAGCGTCGAGTCAAGATCAGGGCTATAGATAAGGATAAAGTGAGAGAAACTGCGCAGTTGGTAAGCACTTATCTAAATATTGATGAGATTGTTAGCCAAATTTGAAAGAGCTGCATTGTAACTATTTAGCCACTGATCTACGCAGATGGACACATATTATCAATTTTGGAAAGAAATATGTATATATTGGCTGTAATTCAAGGAAAATATGGCCAGAGAATAGTTCAAAATCTTGGTTTAAATGGGCCCAAAAATTGGAAAATTGAGAGTTGGACTGCTACTCTACGACTTCCTCTTATTATTGAGGAGCCCGAAGAGTTCCTGCCTCAAAAGCTACCCAAAACAGATCTTCTCCTTTGCCTGGGCGAGAATACCGGGGTAGCTGAGCTTATTCCTGATTTAGATTAAATGAGTCAGGCTAAAGCGGTTATTGCCCCCATAGATAACCGGGACCATCTTCCTGCTGGCTTGAAGAGACAGATAAAAAAAGATTTAGAAAAGTTAGGAATAGACTCTGTTTTTCCTCTTCCCTTTTGTTCCCTGATCCAAAGGGCCAGCGATAATGAATACATAAGAGAATTCGCCCAATATTTTGGAAGACCCAAACTGGTAATTACCTCTAATGAGGGCAGAATTCAAAAAGTTACCCTGAAAAGGGAGGCGCCCTGCGGGTCTACTCGCTTCCTGGCAGGAAAACTTGTAGGACTGAAAATTGAGGAGGCAGAGGAGAGATCAGGGCTTCTCCATCATTATTATCCCTGTCTGGCCTCCCGGAAAATGGACCGGAAATTTGGCAATTCCATCCTCCATAAATCGGCAGATATAACAAAACTTGCCGTAAAGTTAGCTCTTACGTCTTAGTCTCAAATTTATCCAGCGAGACTTTTTCCTTTTCTCTATACATTCTTAATCTCTTTACCAGGAGATCAAAGTTAACCTTATGAGCGTCAAAATCAGGCCCATCCACACAGGCAAATTTTGTCTCACCATCAATTTCAACTCTACAAGCACCGCACATCCCTGTTCCATCAACCATTATTGGATTTAAGCTCACCTGTGTTTTTATTCCGTATTTCTTTGTCAAATCAGAAGCTACTTTCATCATTGGAACAGGTCCTACAGCGAAAACCCTATTTATTGTTTTGCCCTCTTCAATAAGTTTTTGCAACATATCAGTGACAAATCCCTTAAATCCCTCTGAACCATCGTCTGTGGTGACATAGTATTCATCACTTAATTCTTTAAGTTCGTTCTCTAAAATGAGAAGCTTTTTGTTTCTTGCCCCATTGATAACAATAACATAATTGCCCACTTTTTTTAAAGCTCTAACAAGGGGATAAAGCACAGCAGTGCCAAACCCACCTCCTAATGCTGATATAGTTCCAAAATTTTCAATTTCCGAAGGCTTACCTAAAGGGCCTAAAAGATCGGTGATCTCGTCGCTAACTTCAAGAAGGGAGAGATATTTTGTGGTTTTTCCAACCACCTGAAAGATGATAGTTACTGTTCCTTTTTGTTTATCAACATCCGCGATGGTGAGAGGAATTCTTTCTCCTTTCTCATATGCTCTTATAACTACAAACTGTCCTGCTCGGGCAGATTTAGCAACATAAGGAGCTCTTAT
>JAUWJM010000096.1 GCA_030607715.1 Candidatus Aerophobota bacterium | reverse complement strand
GCAATATCGGACCACAACTCATAGTATTTCAGCTCCAGCTGACGCTACAGGAACTGTGGCTGTGGGAGCTATCGATTGGAAAAATTGGAATACAGGTCCTCAAAAAGATAGTAGTTCCCGAGGTCCTACCAATGATGGAAGAACCAAGCCTGATATATGTGGTCCTACTGATGTGAGTGTTTTTACCTCTGGACAGATAGGAGGAACGTCTGCGGCTACTGCCCATGTAGCGGGAGCAGCAGCTCTAATTCTTTCGAAATATGCCAATTGTACAGTTTCTCAACTCCAGGTGACTTTAGAAAATTGGGCGGTGGATATGGGAGTATCGGGCAAGGATAATATCTACGGCTCTGGTCGTTTGAGATTGCTGGATCCTCCCCTTCTTTCCTGGACCGGTGAAGCCAATTATGAATCAGACGGGCTGAATCCAGAAAAAGGAGATACTTCTACAGAATTTATCTACCGAATAAAATATACCAGTCGAAATAACTATCCTCCTGAAGATGGCTATCCTAAGATTCACATTCTAAAGAATGGATTGGCGATAACGGGCAGTCCCTTCAGTATGAGTGAGGTAGATTCCGGTGATACTACTTACACTGATGGAAAACTTTATACCTATACAAAAACAGGGCTCAGTATAGGAACAGGTTATAGCTATTATTTTGAGGCGTACGATGCCCGTAATAAAGTATTAGCACTTGGTGATCCTCTAAACGAAAGAATGGGACCACTTATGGTTTTCCCTGCCGATCTGGATAGTCTAGCAGTCTATCCCAATCCATTTAGTCTGTCGAAAGGCCACAGTCAGATTAATTTTGATGGATTAACGGGCGATGCTAAGATTCGTATTTTTGCCCTTACTGGTGAGTTATTAAAAGAAGAAGAAGTAAGTTGGCAATATAGTTGGCCCTGGAATGCGAGAAATACTAAGGGAGAAAAAGTAGCTCGAGGGATTTATATCTATCTCGTTACCAATAATGCAGGAGAGAAAAAGATGGGGAAAATTGCTGTGATCAAATGAGAAAGATGAGAGGGTCGGTAGATAAAAATTGGAAAGAAATATTAAAGCTTTTATTGTGCATTGTTTTATTTTATGGGCTAGTCGGAGATGCCCATGCAAATGTAAATACAGAAAAATTAATCTCAAATCCAAAGTGGCTATATGCTCTATCAACGGGTAATTGTGAGGTCATTTTAAACTGGAGATATGATGGCAATGCTCATCTTTTAGGTTATAATGTTTATCGTTCTCTTGTATCCAAGGTTGAGTATAAAAAGATTAATAAAAGCTTAATAAATACTACTTCCTATATAGATAAAGGATTGAGGGAGAATGAGACTTATTATTATATTGTCCGTGCAGTGGATAGCTTCGGGAAAGAAAGCAGGGACTCTAATAAAGCTAAGGTAAAAATTGATTCTAAAAAGTCCGATATTGTTTTAACCATAAATCATTATGGAGGTGATGTACATTTTGGAGACTTAGATAATGATGGAGATATTGATTTTCTTTTTAGCAAATGGGATGAATATAAGAAGACTTATAATAATGAGGGTTTACTTATGTGGGAGGTTTATCCTAATAGCCCCGATGGTCCTCTACACTATAATGTAGAACACGATCCCACACCTACAGCAATATGGGATATAGATGGGGATAGTAAAAATGAAGTAATTTGTCAGTATTATCTTGATAATGGTTATTACTTAGCCATATTAGATGGAGCAACGGGAGAGATAAAGAAGAGAGTTGAAATGCCAGAGCGATTTCATAAATTGGCTATTGCTAACTTTCGAGGAAGAGATATTCCTCAGGATATTTTGATAAATATAGGGGAGGATTGCGGATACCAGTTAAGAGCATATACTAATAACTTAATTCTTTTATGGAAATGGAATAGTAAAAATCCGAATCTGGAAGTGGCTCATTATCCTCAACCAGGAGATATTGATGATGATGGCAAAGATGAGGTGGTTCTTGGTAGAGTTATTCTGGAGAGCGATGGTAGCGTAAAATATAGAATTAACCCTGGATCCCGGGTAACTCATGCTGATAGTATCGTTATTGATGATTTAATACCTGATTTGTCGGGTAAGGAAATAATTATTGGTTGGGAAGGACCATTAATAGGTCTTTACCAGGGAACCACAGGAAAAGTTATATGGGAGAAGAGTAGTTATATAGATAATGGTTATCATGTTCACAGGGTTAAGGTAGGGGATATATTAAGGAATAACCCGGGCAAAGAAATATTATTCACTGAAAAGTCCGATAGGCCTCCTTATAAGATAGCTCTTGTTGATGGCAGGAGTGGAAACCTTATCTGGAAAAAAAGTGGTATTACTATACAGGAAGCTACCTTAATTAGTTGGACAGGAGCCGAAACAAAAGAAGTTTTAGGGGATAATTTTATAATTGATGGATATGGTAATAAAGTTTATTCGAGAGAAAAAGAAATAAATAAATTAGACTTCTTTGCTTATAACTTCAATCTCAATCTCTTTGTTTGTGATATTATAGGAGACTACAGGGAGGAATATCTTATCGGTGATGGGAACAAAGTATATATTCACACTAATATAGATTATAATCCATTAAAGAAACCTTCGCCATGGGAGGATATAAACTACCAAAAAGAGATTGCAAACTGGAATCTTTATTAATGGTCGCTAAAAGAATTAAAGGTTCTTTAATACTAAAAAGTTAGGATAGGCAAACTAAGATGAAAGAATTGTCAATAGTAATTCCTCTTTTTAACGAGAAAGCAAATCTTAATTCACTTTATTCACTATTAAAGCCGGTGATGGAGAAGCTTAATAAGGAATACGAGCTAATTTTTGTAGATGATGGAAGTACAGATAATTCTTTCTCTATTTTAGAGAATTTTCATAATAATGATAAAACCGTCAAGATTATTCAGTTCAGAAGAAATTTTGGCAAGTCAGCGGCGCTATCCGCGGGGTTTAAGTATGCAAAAGGGAAGATAGTTATCACTATGGATGCAGATCTTCAGGATGACCCCCGAGAAATTCCAAATTTCATCAAAAAATTGGATGAAGGATATGATATGGTCTCCGGGTGGAGGTTTAAAAGGAAAGACCCTTTTTCAAAAACTTTTCCCTCAAAATTATTCAATTATCTCACCTCCATTCTAACCAGAATTAAAATTCATGACTTTAATTGTGGATTTAAAGTTTACAAAAAGGAGGTTATAGAAGATATCAATATTTACGGTGAACTCCACCGCTATATCCCTGTTCTTGCTCACTGGAAAGGCTACAAAATTGGTGAAATTAAGGTAAAACATCATCCAAGAGGAGGAGGAGGCTCTAAATACGGCTTAGAAAGGCTTTTCTGGGGATTTACATACTTACTTACCGTAATGTTTCTCACTAGGTATGCTAAAAGACCTCTCCACCTATTTGGTGCCGTTGGAGTATTACTTTTTTTAATAGGGCTGATAATAAATATTTATCTTTTTGTTATAAAGCTTTTAGGAGAGGGTATTGGCGATAGACCCTTACTTCTTTTAGGAGTGCTTTTAATAGTAATTGGATTTCAAATTATCTCTACGGGGCTAATAGGTGAGATGATAGTTGCAACGAGAAATAAAACTGATGAGGATTATATTATCAAGACAGTTCTTGAGTAGAAGGAAAAGAAGTGCCAGTTTTGAGGAGAAACATATCCCTTGCCCTTACTTGATCGTCTAACCAAACAAATTAGCGTTGTGTTTATAGCTTCCACGGTTACTAATATTGCTAACTACTTGTTTCATGTATTCATGAGCAGAAGCCTCGGTCCTTCTAATTATGGAGTTTTGGCATCCCTGATATCTATCTTCTTTATTGTTTCTATTCCGGCAACAACCATTCAAACAGCCATTGCTAAATATACTTCACATTTTAGAGCTCAAAACAAATACGGCAAAATAAAGCTATTGCTGTCTGTCTCACTGAAAAGACTATCCCTGACAGGGATAGGTGTATTTGTTATTTTCGTTTTGGGCAGCCCGTATATCGCTTCATTTTTGAAAATCTCTTCTACCATACCAGTGATTATAATGGGAGTATCATTATCTTTCGCTTTCGTCCTACCTTCACCGCTCGGTATATTACAGGGCCTACAAAGATTTGGGCAGTTCGGAACAAATTTGGTGGTCCAGTCTTTCTCGAAGTTACTTATAGGTATATTACTAGTCTATGCTGGATTGGGAGTAAGTGGAGCACTTTCAGCTTTTACCATTTCTTTTTTGGCAGGATTAGTAATTGCCATTGTTCCTTTAGCTTTTTTGTTTCGTCAGAGTAACATAGATGATGATGTCAATTTTTCCGAAATATATAGATACTGCTTACCTGTCTTAATAACCATCCTCTGTTTTACCTTACTTACTAACATAGATGTGGTGCTGGTAAAGCGTTTCTTTGCCTCTTCTGAAGCGGGATATTATTCCGCTGCCTCTATTGTGTCCAAGATCATCATTTATTTGCCCGGAGCTATTGGAATAGTGATGTTTCCTAGGACCTCGGAACTTCACTCTTTGAAGCAGGACACAATCTCTGTATTACGGAGAAGCCTTTTTTATACAGCATTACTCTGTGGCGGAGCAACGCTGGGATATTTTGCCATTCCTTCCTTCGTAGTAAAAGTTATATTTGGAAAGGAATACCTGGCCACTATTCCTCTAATAGGACTCTTTGGACTGGCTATGTATTTCTTTTCTTTGACTAACATTCTCCTTATGTATCAGCTCTCTATTCACAGGTTAGAATTTGTGAAGACTTTAATTATGGCCACAGTCTTGGAAGTAGTCTTGATTATCCTATTTCACCAGACTCTCACCCAGGTAATCTTAAGTCTCTTGATAGTGAGTCTATTTCTATTTTTTATCAATAGCTACTATGTCTTTGCTGCGAGTAGAGAGTTCTCTTTATCTTGCAAAAACGATTCCGGGAAAAGATAAATGAAATTATTTCTGCAAGAGCACAGGTTCTCGTATATGAAGTGGATTGTAATAGGACTTCTTCTTCGGTTAATCTTTATGTCTATTACTTTACATGGAGATCTGTTGCACATGAATTGGACTGCCCACTTCTTAACCTATCAAGGATATCTCATTGCTGGAGAAATGCGTCATCCTCCTTTATTGTATTATACTATGAGTTTTTTCCAGCTCTTATTTAAGCCAGTTATGCCTCTGTACGCAGATGGTCTGAGTCCTGCGATATCCTGGACTCAAGGTCCCCATCTCTTTTGGTATCTTTTTCTTTTAAAAAGCTACTATTTAATTTTTGACCTGGGAGTTGCTTTTTTACTGCTTAAATTAATCAAGGATGGTAAAAAGAGATTATTAGCTTTTAGACTGTGGATGTTAAATCCAGTGGTAATTTTTACCTCTTATTTTCAGGGGCAGTTTGATGTTGTTCCAACTTTTTTCGTGGTATTGAGTTTATATTATATAGTGAAAAATAAACTAGCCAGCTCTTTTTTTTGGTTAGGAATAGGAGCAGCTTTGAAGAATTTTCCGTTTTTTTTTCTCATTCCCGCTATTATTCTTTTAGGGAAGACCAAAGTAAAGAAACTTACCTTTCTACTTTTGGGTACGGTTCCCTATCTGGTCCTTATGTATCCATATTTAGGAGCTCCTGGCTTTAAGGATAATGTTATTACCACCAGATATAATCAGATGTTCTTGAATTTTCGTTTTTCTCTAGGCGCTTTTGATACAGTCTATGTGTTTGTGGTGGGATATGCCTTAATTCTGATATTTACTTATTTTTATAGTCAAACAAAAGAGAGCGAAGATTCATTTAAAAGGTTATGGCAAACTAACTTAATTATCTGTCTGTGGTTGTATGCGACCTCCTTATTCCATCCTCAGTGGTTTGTCTGGGTAATGCCGTTACTGATTCTTCTCGTTGTGGAGAGTAAGGCATTGAGGTTCCTTTATTGGGTGCTGGTCATCTGTTTTTTTGTTTACACATTTAATTGGCGAAAATCTTTATCCTGGGATTTATTTTCTCCCCTAAATCTGAGTTTTCTTAATAACTTGCCAAGTCCGTATGACATTATAAGTCATTACTATCCAGCCGGGATACTTGTCGGCATTTCTCGCAGTATATTTTCGGCGGTTTCCTTCTTTCTGATCTATTGGATTATCAAGCAACTTTTTTTCAAGCAGAAATACCGCCAAAGATAATATGGACGAATTATAAAAGGTAGGAAAGCGACGGTTGGGAAAAGGGGGACTATTACTATGAACACTCAACCCTGGACTATATGCGTAGTACTTTTTTGTGCCTTTTTAGGCAGCCTGGGACAGCTTTTATTTAAG
>JAUWJM010000024.1 GCA_030607715.1 Candidatus Aerophobota bacterium | reverse complement strand
TTGGTTATTTAATTCTGTTAAAGTTTCAGGCATATCAGCCATCATTTCCCTCTTGCTCTCTATCTCAGGTGGTTATGCTTTCTCTCGGTTTAAGTTTAGAGCAAAAACTTTCCTGCTCTTTTTTATTTTGTTCTCTCAAATGATTTTTCCAATAGCTATAATAATTCCTATATATATGTTTTTCAAGCAGGTACATCTGCTTGGAAAACATTTAGGTTTGATAATATTATATTCTGCCTCTGTTGCCCCTGTGGGCACCTTTTTCTTAAAGGGATATTTTGACTCGATTCCTTTTGATTTCGAAGAAGCTGGCTTAATAGATGGTTGTTCGAGACTTCAAAGTGTAATGCGTATACTCTTACCTTTGGCTCTTCCAGGAATCATAGGAACATTTTCTCTACTTTTTGTTATATGTTGGAATGAGTATTTATTTGTAATCACTTTAATATCTGCTGAAAGTAAATGGACGATGCCTATGGGAGTAACCTCATTTATAGGAGTACATGGAATTTCATGGGCTGATATATTAACAGTTGCAGTATTAGCTGCTCTGCCGGTTTTTACAATAAATTTCTTCTTACAGAGGTATCTTGTTCAAGGACTAAGTGCTGGAGGAGTAAAGGGGTAGGTTGCTGAAAAATGCTGCATTACTTATGAGGTTTTAACGTAATTAACAGAGGTCGTAATTAACTATAATTTTGAATACCTTTTGGTAGTAAATATTTGAGCTTTGTACATGAGGTTCCAAGTTTAAAAGGAGTTTAGAAGATAAGAACACAGAGTGGTTAAGAGAAAACAGACATTTTTGATCATGAAAAAATTTTTGTGCAAAAGATAGCTATGTCATTTAGCAGGAGTAATAGGTAGATTTTCCTAAGGGTAGAGTTAATAGGGCTTTGAAAGAGCTAAAATAGTGACAATAAACCATATCTAGGGAGGTTAAAATGCGTATAGCAGTTGGGCAGATTTCGCAGGAGAGTCATTCTTTCGCACCAGCTTCAATATCCATCCAAAACTTTAAAGATTATGTTTTTTTGGAGGGAGATGAGATTCCTCAAAGGTTGGAAAATACCAATACAACAATTGCTGGGTTTATGGATGTAATGCAAAGGGAAAATTTTGATCCTGTATATACATTAGTAGCAAAAGCAGTCTCTTCCGGACCTCTAAAAAGGGAAGCTTTAGATTTTCTTATAGGTAATTTGTTAGAGAAATTAGAAAAAGTGGGAAGGGTAGATGGTATTTACTTAGCTCTTCATGGAGCGATGTTGGTAGGTGAAACAGGAGATGCTTCGGGTCAAATCTTGCAGGTTGTAAGAGATAAAGTGGGTAAAAACATTCCTATAGTGGCAAGTTTAGATTTGCATGCAAGGCTTACTCCTCTTATGGTGGAATGTACTGATGCATTAGTAGCTTGGCATACCTTTCCTCATGTAGATTTTAAAGAGACAGGGGGAAAAGCTACTGGCATTCTCACTCAGATAATTAAAGGAGAAGTTATTCCTGAAATGGCTTTTTGCAAGATTCCTATGATTGTTTCAGCGGAAAATGCTTATACAGATAGAGAACCTGCAATAAGACTTATACAGAAGATAAAGGAAATTGAAACTCAACCTAAGGTAGTATCTGCCTCTTTTTTTCATGTGCAACCATGGCTTGATGTTCCCAATGTTGGTTGTGCCACATTAGTTGTAACTAATAATGATAAAAAGTTAGCTAAAGAAAAGGCTAAAGAATTTGCTGATATTTTCTGGAGTATAAGATATGATCTTGAGCCTAAACTTACTCCTTTAAAAGAAGCGATTCAAAAAGCAATGGATTCTAAAGAAGGACCAATTATTCTTTTAGATTCTGCAGATGGCACAAGTTCTGGTTCTGCTGGAGACAGTGTGGCAGCATTAGAAGCATTTTTGGATATGAAAGTGGACAAGCCTGCATATACCACAGTAGTAGACCCGGAAGTGGTTGATATAGCTATCAAAGCAGGTGTAGGTAAAACTATCTCTGTCTCTATAGGTGGTAAGATAGATAAGAGATTTAGTTATCCCATTAAGATTACTGCTAAGGTAAAGACTGTCTCCGATGGTGTCTTTAAATATCAGGGACCTGCCTTCCATGGAGTGGAAGTTTGTATGGGCCAAACTGTAGTGTTAGTTACAGGAAAAATTTATATAGTGGTTATGGAACTACCCGTTATTGCTTGGGATCCTAGCCTGTATCGTTCTGTAGGATTAGAACCAAAGGATGCTAGGATTGTGGTAGTAAAATCTCCTGTATCATTCTATGGTGATATTGCAAAAGAGCTGATATTTGTGGATACACCTGGTCCAAGTACTGCTCACTTAACCAATTTACCTTACAAGAATATAACCAGACCTCTTTATCCTTTTGATGATATAAAAGATTATAAATGCAAGGAAGAATTATAATATCAGAGTAATAGATAAACCAACTTATGTCTACTGCACAAAAATGGACTTCCAGAAAAAGAGTTTCAGCAGCAATTAAACACGAGGAGCCCGATCGTATACCTATTAGTTTTGGTGGCACTTGGTCTACGGGTATACTTGAGTGTCCTCCGCATGGTAGAACCTATACCCAGTTATGTGAATATTTACGGCTCGAAAACTATGAAAGACCAAATACGAGTTCTGTTAGTAATCACGTTAAGAACATTGATGAACGCATCAAGCAAAAATTTGGATCGGATTTGCGAATAATAGATGTTAATACTGACCATATAGAAGTAAAAATAGAACCTGATGGAACGAAAACCTCATTATTTGGCATGAGAATAAAGAAAATGGGTTACTATGATGATATTTTTGAATTTCCCCTCCGAAATTGTACAAGTAAAAAGGATATAGAGCAATATCTCTTTTGGCCAACCGCAGAGGATCTCGTCCTTTTATCTAAGGGAAAAAGAGAAGAAGCTAAAAGTTTAAAGGAAAATACCGATTATGCTATAGTTGCTGATAGTGTTTTTTTTGAGGTTCCCTTTTTAATGTATTCAATGCTCACTGGTTATGAGAAGTGGTTTATAGATATGAAGTTAAATCCCGAATTTTATTTTGCTCTTTCTGATAAGTTGTTAGAAATAGGCTTTGGGATGATTGATAATTTTATCGCAACTGTTGGTGATTGTTTAGATATAGTGGTTACTTACGATGATATGGGTACTCAGGAAGGATTGTTTTGCTCACACAAAGATTATGTAAAGTTTATAAAGCCCTATGAAAAACGAATGATTGAAAGAATCAAAAAATATACTAATGCAAAGATCCTCAGACATAGTTGTGGCTCAATATACGAGGTTATACCAGATTATATAGAAATTGGTGTAGATATTTTAAATCCTGTACAGCCCCTGGCAAAGAATATGGAACCCTGGCGTTTAAAAAAGGAATTTGGCAAATATCTTACCTTCTGTGGGGGAGTAGATATACAAAGGTTACTTCCTTGTGGAACCGTAGATGAAGTCAAACAAGGGGTTAAGGATGTTATAAAAGCATATGCCCCTGGTGGTGGTTATATTTTAGCTCCCTCCCATAATATTGAACCCGACACACCTCCAGAGAATATTGTGGCTATGTATGAAGCTGCCCAAGAATACGGTAAGTATCCTATATCTTAACGGAGATGTTGTATTAACTGAGGGCTTTTGGGAAAGCTAAAATAGTGACATATCCCTTCGCTTTCACTCCGTCGCCCCTTCGGGAACCGAAAATGGCAAGAGTGAGGTAAAGTCAAAAGTTTTATGGTAAATATGAAAAATAAATGCAAGAAATTAGTAAGATAAAAAATAGAATTTTTCTTATAATTGTTTTTTGAAAATAAGGTCTTGATAATTAATAGAGCTTGATATTGGGGTAAGGGAATAGAGGAAGGTTGTTTATTCCTGGCGTATTACCCGAAAAATCAGTAAAATCTAATTAATCCAGAGAACAAAACGAGCAGTCTTTTTCATTAGACTTGCCTCCTTGTTTCGGTAAAATTTATCAAATCCTACCATAAAGGTAGGGGGAGGCAAGTCAATTTCACTAAAACATTTGATAATAAAGAATTTAAGAGAAAATCACTAAGTAACTTTTGACATTACTATTTAAAAGGGGAAAGGTAATGAAAAAGAAAATGAAGGCACAGGTTTTTTATGAACCTGAGAATATGAAGTTAGAAGAGGTAAATATTCCATCTCTTGCTCCAGATGAGATTTTAATTAAGGTTAAAGCTTGCGGTATCTGTGGATCTGACATTGCTTACTATTGGGGATGGAGCCCCTTAGAGACAGAAACTGGAAAAGGGCCATTAATTCTTGGACATGAGTTCTCAGGTGATGTTGTTGAAGTAGGCAAGATTCCCCGGGAAGAGAAGCTATTTAAAGAAGGTGATCGGGTAACAGTTGATCCGGTGCAATATTGCAATGCCTGTGATATATGTGCTAAGGGGATGGTAAACCTTTGTGAGAATAAAAAGGTAGTTGGCGTTTCTACAAATGGAGCCTTTGCCGAATATGTTAAGTCAAAGTATACAGGTGTTCATAAACTTCCTCAAAGTGTAACCTATGAACAGGGAGCCTGCACCGAGCCCTTAGCCTGTGCTACCTATGGTGTTAGTAATCTTAATGTTGGCTTGGCTGATTTCTGTGTTATTATTGGTCCAGGTCCAATTGGTCTGATGATGCTGCAATTAATTAAATCTAAAGGAGCAGGAACTGTGGTATTAGTAGGAATAAAAGATTATCGCTTAGAGTTGGGCAAAAAGTTGGGAGCAGATTTTATTTTTAATACCAAAGAAGAAGAGTCAAAGCACTATGTTAAGGATTTGATAGAAAAGATTAAAACTCTTACTGGAGGGAAGCTATCTAAACGGGTTATCTGTCCTACTGGAAATCTGAAGGCTATGCATGATGCTCTCAAGATCTCTGGAAGAAGAGCTGTTATTGTTTATTTTGGCCTTCCCGGACCCAATGATCTTCTTCAGGTTCCTGTTCTTGATTCTCTTATGTGGGATAAAACAATTCGCTTTTCCTGGCTAGCACCTTTTACCTGGGTAAAGGCACTTCAAGCTCTTTCTAATAAGTTTGTTGATGTAGATTTGCTAATTACTCATAAGTTCTCATTAGAAGATGCCTTAAAAGGACTTAAAACTATTAAGGATAAAAAGGACAATGCAGTTAAAGGTTTGTTGATACCGTAGATGATTTAAAGAAAGGAAAGTGATATGAAATATGGAGTAAATTTATTTTTGTGGTGCGCTGCTTTTACCAGGAAGTCATTGGATTTATTGCCAAAAGTGGCTAAAATGGGGTTTGATGGAGTTGAGATTCCCCTGGATTTGCTGGATCAAATAGATGTAAAGGAAACAAAAAAGGTTTTAGTATCAGAGGGGTTGGGTTGCACCTGCTGTGAAAATGATAGAGGAACCCCTGGAACAGGACATATAAATTGGAGGGGTGTTTTTAAAGCACTCCATGAAATTAATTATAATCGGTGGATAGTGATAGAATCTTTTGTTCCTGGAGTTAAAGAGATAGCTAAAAAATATACAAGGAGGTATTATAATGAAAGTAGGCGTTTTTTTGGTACTATTTGCAGATAGAAGTTTGGAGGAATCTTTGGATATCGTTAAAGAGCTAGGAGCTGAAGGAGTAGAAATTGCTTGCGGAGGTTTTCTTCCCAAAACTCATTGCGATCCAGCACAACTTCTCAAAGATGAGAAAAAGATTTTATCTTTGGAGCAAGAGGTGAAGAAAAGAGGACTTTTTATTAGTGGACTGAGCTGTCATGGCAATCCTCTGCATCCAAATCCAAATTTTTCCAGGCAGCACATTGAAGATTTTAAGAATACTGTTCTTCTAGCAGAAAAATTGGGTGTAGAACAAGTAATTCTTTTTGCCGGGTGTCCAGGAGACTCCGAACACGCCAAGATCCCAAATTGGATTACGTGCCCATGGCCGCCCTATTATTCTGAAATCTTACAGTGGCAGTGGGAGGAAAGGATCATTCCTTTTTGGAAGGAACAAGGAGAGTTTGTCTCTGATCACGGCGTAAAAATCTGTTTTGAAATGCATCCCGGAGATGCCGTTTATAATCCAGAAAAACTCTTAAAATTGCGCGAAGCTGTGGGCGATGTCATTGGAGCAAACCTTGATCCAAGTCACCTATTTTGGCAGGGGATTGATCCTGTGGCCGCTGTAAGAAAATTAGCTCATTCTATATATTACGTTCATGCTAAAGATACTGAAATTAATCAATACATTTCTTCGATATTTGGAGTTCTTGACACCAAGCCTTATACAGATCAGTTTAATCGGGCTTGGAATTTTCGTACAGTAGGTTATGGGCATGGTGAAGACTTTTGGAAACGGTTTATTTGTACCCTCAGATTGATTGGATATGATTATGTCCTCAGCATTGAACATGAAGACCAACAAATGTCTATAAAAGAAGGATTGGGAAAGTCAATAGAATTTCTAAAAAAAGACCGAGTCGCGGAAAAAGCAGAGAAACCATGGTTTGTCTAAAAATCAACAAATCTTTGGTAATAGATAAGTCTAACCCATTTAGACCCCATTTATCCGGAGATGTTTCGCAACAGTATAATTTGTACTTTTGGCGCCCTAAGCATATCTATAATTATATCCGCCTTTGCTTCATTGGGAATATACGGAGCCGCTATTATGATAACAGTTATACCTATTTTGATAGTATTCGTTATTTTCCAGAGATGGTTTATAGCAGGAGTAACTCTGGGGGCTGTAAAAGGTTAAGAATCAATCATAAAAGCTAACAGACTTGAAAACCTCTCTTAACAACCCCGATGCGGCTCTAACTGCGGGAGAACACGCAGGACAGAACCTGAGGGTATCTGTCAAAAATAGACTGCATGGCACTCCTCCATGCAGCCACACTAAAAAGAAAGGAGGAAGGCAATTCCTCCACGCCCTAAAGGACGTGGTTTCCTTGCCTAAATTTTATGAAATTTCAGGAAAAAGCTTCTACAGTTTTGGACGAGCTTGGTAAAGTTTTTAAGAAGATCAATGAGAAAGAGGTAGATGATTTTGCCGAAGTCATTATTAAAGCCAAAAGAGTCTTTGTAGTTGGTGCCGGTAGGGAGGGTATTTCTTCTCGCTCTTTTGCTATGCGTCTTATGCATTTAGGGAAAGAGGTTCACTGGGTATGGGATGATACAACTCCAAACATTGAAAGAGGAGATTTGCTTATCGCTAACTCCGGCTCTGGTGAAGTAGTATCTGTGTATAATGTTGCCCGTTTAGGGAAAAAGACAGGTTCTTTCCTTGCTACAGTAACTGCTAATCCTGAAGGCAATATAGCAAAACTAAGTGATGTGGTAGTTCATATTCCGGCTGAGGTATGGGGACCAGGAAAAGATACCATTCATTCAATTCAGCCAATGGGATCCTTATTTGAGCAAAGTCTTCTTATATTTCATGATCTAGTTGTGCTAATTTTAATGGAAAAAATGGGAAAGACAGCCTCAGAAATGGTTAGTCGACATAGAAATGTAGAGTAATAAGAAAACCAAGTTCAATAGCATCTCTCCTTAACTTTAATGTAACATTTTTCTTCTCTTACAGCTTTCTCGCCTTCCTCTTGCAATAGGTAAGTTTTCCTAAAATTAAGATTCGTCAGATTCAGATTGACTAAGATTTTTATTTTATTATACTTGTGAAAGTATGGCAAATACAGCTTGGGTTAGTAAAAAATGAAAAAGATACGAGTTCCAAGAGAAAGCATCAAGCGGCTCTCTTTATATCTACGTAATCTGAATTATTTAGCCAAGGAGGGGATAGAAACAGTATCCTCTGATGAGTTAGCTCAAAATATTTATGTTTCGGCAGCTCAGGTAAGAAAGGACCTTTCTTACTTTGGGGATTTTGGAACCAGAGGGGTAGGCTATAATGTGAAGTTTCTTATCTCTGAGATTGAATTTGCTCTGGGTTTATACAAGAAATGGGAAATAGTCTTGATTGGAGCAGGAAGACTTGGCTCAGCCCTGCTTGACTATCCAGGTTTTGAGGAGTTTGGCTTTCGAATTTCCATTGCCTTTGATAATGATCCAGAGAAAATAGGCCGGATATACAAGGGTGTAAGAATTGAGGATATTTCCCAAATTGAAATGATAATAAGAAGAAAAAAAATTAGAATTGCCATTATTACGGCTCCTGCTTTGTCCGCACAGGAAATAGCTAATAAATTGGCAAGGGCAGGGATTGAAGCGATTTTGAATTTCTCTCCTCGGTATTTAAATATTCCGGAAAATGTTAAAGTCAGGACAGTTGATATAGCTGTGGAGCTTGAAACTCTGGCTTACTATTTAATGCATAAAGAAAAAGTATAACTATGGGTAAAAGATGAGATAAATCCAGATTAAATAATTCCTGAAAGGTTCAAATGATGAGGAAAAAAGAATTATTAGTTTCTAGTAACTATTCAGGTTCGTCTTTTTACCTCGTTTGATAAACCTATGGCGAATAATTATTTAATAATTCTTTTCTGTTCGATTTTTCTCTTTCCGCAATTAATAACATTTGCGTCCATTCGTGTAAATTCGTGGCTGAATAATTACTTGAAATTTAGTTGAAGCTCAAACTATCATTGTCCAAAATAAGCGTTGGGCCCATGCTTTCTGAAGAAGTGCTTTTCGAGCAAGTAAGATGAAATTGGAGATGCTTTGGGAGCTAAACTAAGAGTGCCCCAGGCCATCTTTGCTATCTCTTCTAACACAGCACTATTATGAACTGCTGAATAAGGATCTTTTCCCCAGGTAAACGGACCATGGCTGGCAACTAAAACTCCAGGCATATAATCTGGGTTGAGTGTCTTGAACTTTTCAACAATCACATTACCTGTTTCTTTTTCATAATCATTTTTTATCTGTTCACGAGTAAGTTTTTCAGTACAGGGGATTTCACCATAGAAGTAATCAGCGTGAGTAGTCCCAAAGCAGGATATTGGACGGCATGCCTGAGCCCACATAGTCGCCCATGGTGAATGAGTATGTACTATTCCACCTATATTTGTAAAAGCTTGATACAAGACAAGATGAGTCTTCGTATCCACCGAGGGCTTAGAAGTTCCTTCTACCACTTTACCATTAAAATCTACTACAACCAGGTGCTCTCTTTTCATTCCTTTATATGGAACGCCACTTGGTTTTATAACAATCATTCCTTTATCTCTATCTACACCACTAACATTGCCCCAGGTATATATCACTAAATTTCTCTTTGGAAGTTCTAAATTTGCCTCCAATACAGCATCTTTTAACTCCTCTAACATATTTTACCCCCCATTATTTATAAAGAAATAACATCCTATTTTGAGAAATATTTTTCTTCTTGAGTTATCTTTTTTACCCTTCTTATATGATCTTCCTCTCTGCTAAAAGATGTCTCAAGCCATACTCTGACTATTTCTTTTGCCAAACGAAAACCAACTTTCCAGGCACCCATAGTGAGAATATTGGCATTGTTATGTTCTCGAGCATAACGAGCTGAGAGAAGATCCTCACACGTGGGTGGGAAATGCCTCAATCAAATCTGAGAAGATATGCAAAACTCAGAATTGATCAAAAAGATAAGAGATTTTTCAATAAGGGAGGGTAAAAAATGCAAGTATCTATAGTTTGTATCGGATCCTTCCTGTCCATTGCAACCTAAGGTTTAACCTCCCAGGTAACCAATATTAAAAAAGAACTTAACTAAGATAATTCCTATAGCGATGAAGATAACCAAGGAAAAGTAGTACCTTATATGAGCTCCCCTTAGTTTTTTGTTTAATACAGCCCCTAATTGAGAGCCAATTAATGAACCGGATAAAATATAAGCGACCAGCACAAAATCTACATTACCCTTTAAAAAATGAGTTAAAGCTCCGTATCCTGAGGTGAACATAATTTGAAAAAGATCTGTTCCTATAGCTATGCTTGTAGGAATTCCAATTAGGTAAATTAAAGAAGGACTCATAACAAAACCTCCTCCTATCCCTAAAAGTCCAGAGAGCATTCCCACTCCGAATCCTAGACCAATTAAACTCCAGATAGAAATAGAGTTTATTTTAGAAATAGGTAAGGAAATGTTTGGTGGAATTCTTGTGCTTTGAATTTTTTGGGAAAATTTGGTTTCCACTACTCCTCCTCGAGGAGCTCTCTTCTTTGCCTTTTTACTTTCAATAAACATAGAAATCCCTACAAGGAAGAGAAGGGTTATATAGATTACATTTACCCAAAGGTACATTTCACTAATCGAATGACTATGAATTGCAACAGTCCCTAACCCTTTTAGCCACATTAGAACTCGTGCTCCCAATTCTACCCCTGCTATCGAACCTAACAAGGTAAAACCAGCGAGCTTATAGTCTATGTGTCCGTAGCCTCTATGTTTTAAGCTGGCTGCAGCAGATGTTCCTACCATTTGTGCGAGACTGCTACCTACAGCGATGTTATAAGGGATATTAAAAGCTACATTTAACATAGGTACAAGCAGAAAACCACCTCCTACTCCAAATAAGCCTGAAAGGATACCGATAATAAAGCCTAATCCAATAAGGCTAAAATTGATCATTAAAATAGTCCATAGTCTATTAGTCCTGTAGTCTTATAGTCTTATAGTCTGGTAGTCTGAATAGAAGTAAGTTTAGTTATCCAAATCATTAAAGAAAGACTTAAGGTATAGGTAAGTTTGTCTTTGTCGCCTCAAGAACGGCCTTAGCTGTTTCAGTGATTCCAGGAGGGAAGCCAACAAAACTAAATATGAATAAACCAACTACCCATAAAATGATCATACAGAGAAACCATAGAATTAACCCATATTTTACAAAGTCAATAGGGCGAATCATCCTTTTTTTAGTATCGGGGTAAAAAGCAAGGGCATAAATGATAGCATTATTGGGTGTTCCGACGATGAGAAAATGTGCAAAGGAGGTTGCAAAAGCTGTGAATAATCCAATGGCCCAGGGCTCACCCACACCTCCAGAGAAAATCCCCATGGGAAGGACATTTGGTCCCAAAAGAGCGGTAGTAGCAGCATCACTCATAAAATTAGTCATAACTCCGGAAAAAAGACTTGTTCCTATTAATAATGATGCATGTCCATTTGCCCCTATTTGCTGAAGACCATTCAGAAAGAATTTGGCCAACCAGAGCGCAGCTCCACTATCCTTCAGCAAGATGCCCATAGTTAGTGCTCCGCAATACATAAACCAGGCATTCCAGGAAATGTTGGCCAGGAGTTTCTTCCATTTTACAATTCGTAGGATAATGGGAATAAAAAGGGCGAGAAGAGCCGGTCCACCTAACCCCAGAGTTTTACTTTGAGTTATCCAAAGAAAAAGAATTGTTAACATCATTATAAAAACTGCTATTTCCTTGAACTTCATCGGTCCCATCTCTTTATTTTCCTTTTTCACCGCTTCAAGCCCGGGAGTTAGATCCTTAACCTTTGTTTTGCGAAATACAAAAAGTAAATAACCGACTACAACTGCAGCAAGCACAGGAACCAGGGGAAAACCATAGGACATCCATTGACTACAACTCATAGGGACATTGTAATCACTGAATAAGCCCATCATAATGGCATTACGACCACCAGCGGCCGGCGAGCCGACTCCACCTACATTGAGGCTGAAACAGAGGGTAAAGAGGAGAAGTTTAGCTAAATTTGGATCGTTTTTTATCTCTCCTTTCCTATTAGCACCTTTTACTGCTCCAAAATATATGATGACCATAACAGGGGTCATAAATGCTGCTATAGCATGAGCGGATACAAATGAACTTAGAAAAGCCATAGAGATAGCCAAAACAAAAATTGGTTTTTTAAATCCCTTTACCCATCCCAAAATCCAGCTGGCCAAGCGTTTATGTAGTCCTACTTCTGTAACAACTACTCCCATACCCAGAACACCTAAAAGAAAAAGAGGGGCATCTCCACAAAAGGTTTTGCCAATTTCCGATTTAGGAAGCAAATGAAAGAAATAAGCAAGTAAAGGCATGAGAATACCTACCAGGCCGATAGGCAAGGCTTCGGTAGTGAAAAATATGGTAGCCATAGGAATAATACCCAAGATCACTTTTGCTTTCCAGGCAGCTTGAGAAATACTATTGGCAACCCCCATTTTTATCATAGCCTTAGCAAATCCATATTCATCCACAACTCTTATTAGGCTCTTAGGAGTGGGAATGACAAAGGCAATAAGAGCAAAAATAGAAAATCCTACAATCAGCCAAAATATCTTACCATCAAAAAAGTTCTTTTTTTCAACCTCATTCTGAGTTCCACGCGTCATTCATTTGTCCTTTATTATCTTACAGGTATTATCAAAACTTAACCACCGATAGCGCAGAGATTATCTTTGGTTTGAAGATAAGCTTGGTAGGTTTTGCCTTATTCTATGCTATACTTCTAATCATAGTGCCACTTTATCAGAACCCTTTTAATCGTATCTCCATGGCGTGAAAATTTCCCGGAAAAGTTGCTTTACATTTTTTTTCTCTCTCTTTCTCTCTTTTCTCATTATCTCTCCAGTATACTTCTGGGAAAGCTCAGTAAAGGCATTGGTCTGAAGTAAGCAAATTGTGCTAACGCCCCCAATAAAGATAATTCCAGTGAGAGAAAAAAGAAGAAGGAATGCAAGCTCCACTAAAACAATTATCATTATAAATCCAACATTGTCTAAGGCTAAAAGCAGGGAGGTTTTTAAGATTGTCCCAAAACTCATTTTTTGAGTAATCATAAGGGGGAAAAAGTAAACCTGCATCAATAAGAAGAAAATAAGAGCCCAAAGGCTTATAACCCATAAAATGATACCTGTGGAGTGAGTTTTTGCTACCTGACCATAAAAGATCAGCGCTCCTACGATAAGTGCAGGGATGGTTAAAGAGGTGATAAGCAGGAGTAGGCTTTTTTTCCAGTATTTTTTAATTCCAGTGAAAAAATCTTTCATCCCCATGTAAGGATCGTTCAAGACGATTTTTTGACATAGATAAAATATTCCTCCCAGAATAGGTGAGGTTAGTAGAACACTAACCACCAAAGCTAAAAACATTAGAGGGGAGAAGTTTTGTTTGATCTGCATCCCGATGAGAAGACAGGGAATAAAGCAAACTGTCCAGGCTAAATTGGCAAGAATAACCTTTCCAAGGTTATTATAAGCATTACTTAAACAAAATTTTAAAGTCTTACCTACTGATGGTTTATTTTTCATAAATTTCTCTCTTTTTTCTTAAAAAGCAAAATAAAAACAAATATCCCGCTTAGCAGTGCCATAAGATAATAGGAATGAGAAGCCCAGTAATCTCCCTTTATATCGAATTCCATAGTTAAAAGTAAACTAAACTCATCAGTTATGAAACCTAATCCTATTCCAAATAAAATGCTATTTAGTATTTTAATTTCCCGTTCCCATTCATTTTTGTTTCTCGCTAAAGATAGTAAGTTAGAGACAATTAAAAGAAATATACCCAGGTAAAAGTGATGAATATGATAATCATACACCATAAAAAACTTAAGCAAAGGCCTTCCCGCTTCTACCCACATCACTGTTAATCGAGAAGTGAGAATGGTTAATAGAAAAAAAAGAAAAGAAAAAAAAGAAGCCTCTCTGTCTCGCTTTAAGATATACCTTAAATAAATCTTAGTGAGAAAATCCATTTTTCTTTTCACTTATAAATTCTTGAGCTCTTTTAATCTGCAGTTTTATTTTGTCTTTCAAAGGAGGGTCCTCCTTCAATGCATCCAGGCCAGAAGCAATGCTTTCCGCCATTTTCAACCTTACCAGAGCCTGGATAAATTTGCCCTTCCTTATCAATCTTTTTCCTCGTTCCAAAAAAGTGAGAACTATCTCTCTTCTTCCTATAAGCTCAAGTCTCTTCATAGCTTTTTCATTTTCAGGATCTATTCGCAGAACTATTTCATAATATTTCTCTGCCCTATCAAAAGTTCCTGCTTTCTCGCTTTCTAAGCCTAAGGAGTATATTTCTTGAGGAACACCGATCTCCTCAGCAATTTTCTTTTCCCCAGGGAAAAAAATAGTACTTCCCACAAAAATTAAGAGAAAGATTCCAGCGCTTATTACATAAAGATCAGGTTTTTTCTTTACAGTAAGGGCTATAACTGCTGAAAGAATAGCTAAGATAATAAACCCAAAAAGACTTATCAATCCTAAAATATTCCATAATTCTATCATTTTTTAAACCTTGCAAATCTTTTTTGAATTATAGATAATTTTATCTGATAGGTCAAGAGAAGTGGCAAAAGGCAAGTGGCTAATGGGTAAAAGAATGGAAAATGGAGCTGTAATAGCAATATAGATAACTATGTCACTATGTATATATACTACATATAAATTTTTTGTCAGGCCCTTAATATCAACTATATTCGTCACTATTTTATTTACAACATTATACCAGATCTAACTTTACTCTGCCAAAAGTGGACTGCATCCAGGCGCACCTGTTATTTTTCTTAAAAAGTCTGGAATCTTACCACCAGCATCAGCAACGGCTAAATTTTTCATCCGCTCGCAGATATTCGGATGCTCCTTAGCAATATTTTTCTCCAATTTTGGATCTTTTTTTAGGTCATAAAGAAGAGGAGCTTCTCCCCAAAGATAAGCATTATACCAGTAATGTTTATCACGAACCATAACAAATGGTCCCCATCCACAGGTAATATGATCGTATATCTCCTCTTTTTTACCCAAAGCTAAAGGCCAGACATCCTTTCCATCCATTGATTTCTCTGGCTTTATCCCTAATCTGGCAAGAATAGTAGCCGGTAAATCATAATTATAAATTAAACTATCACAAACCATCCCTGCTCCCTCTTTTTTTGGATGACGAATCATTAGAACTAAGTCAGCGATCTCTCGAGGCATAGGATGACCTTGTTTTCCAACTATGTTATGCTCACCGATGCAATGTCCATGGTCGGATATCACAACGATTAAGGTATTATCCATCATCCCAAGATTTTTCATTTTTTCGAGAAAGTAACCAAACCAGCGATCTACTAAGGTTACTTCTCCAGCATAGTTTGCTCTAAGACGTTTTAATATGCGTGGGCTAATTTGATCAGCCCTACCATAAAGAGAAGCCAAAAAATCAATAGTATCATCGTCAGGGTCATAGAGTTTTCTATAGGAGGTAGGTGGATCCCAGGGCTCATGAGGATCAAAGGAATCAAGAACAAGAAAGAATTTTTCTGCATCTTGATTTCTCTCAAGCCAATTAACTCCTGACTTAAAAACCTGAGCAGGAAAATAATCCTCCTCATAATATCTATCAGCTACATTAGTTAGGTATTTACGAACAAAATCGGTAAATTTTCCTCCCGTTCCCTTTGTTTTTGTTCTTAAATTTTCAGAGATATGACTTTCAACCTTCTCTTGAGATGGAATAGGCCCTGAGCGATAAGGGTCACCCTCTTGACCTCTTATCCAGGTCCACTC
>JAUWJM010000141.1 GCA_030607715.1 Candidatus Aerophobota bacterium | reverse complement strand
GCAATAAGCTTAGGAAGGGTAAATTTTATCATAATCGGTGGACCACACATAATAACATAAGCATCTTCTGGACCTGGTGCCCTCTTTTCAACAATTGTAGGAACAAATCCAACCAATCCCTGCCATACCTCATCACCCCTATCAACAGTTATATAAACTTTTAAATCTCCCCGTGCCTCCCATTCCTTAAGTTCCTCTTTATATAAAAGCATCCCCGGGGTTCTTGCTCCATATATTATGGTAATATCCCTGAAATCTTTCCTGTAAGCAAGTAGATATTTTATTAGAGCCCTTAAAGTAGTGAAGGCAAAGCCACCTCCTATAATAATGACATTCTTACCCTTAAAGATATTAACAGGATAGTGGTTTCCAAGTGGTCCCCTAATTCCTAATTCATCCCCCTCTTTAAGATAGTGTAAGGCAGTTGTAACCACACCGGCTCTGTTTACAGTAAATTTCAAAAAACCTTTCTCAGTTGGAGAGGAAGCAATACCAAAAGGTGCCTCCCCTTTACCCCAAACAGAAATCTCACAGAACTGGCCTGGCATAAACTTGAAATTTTCTTCATCTTCCCTGTTTAAAAACAGAAGATCTAAAGTTTTTAACATCCTGTCCTTGGACTCTATAAAAATCTTTCCTACTTTAACCGCTATAGGTAAATATGGATTTTTCATTATAAAAAATCTCCTAAATCTTAAGTATCTCTTTTAATATCTTTCTAATATCAATGTTAACCGGACAGTTTATGATGCACCTTCCACAACCAACGCATGCCGGCTCCTTATAATTTTCAACAAAATAATTAAACTTGTGCATTACCCTTTGTCTCATCCTTTCCTTACCCGTTGGCTTTGGATTATGCCCCGAGGTCTGTAAGGTGAAAAGAGGAAACATACAGGAATCCCAATTTCTAACCCTTTTACCCTCCGAGTCTGCTGCCTCATCAGCAATATCAAAACAATGGCAACTTGGACAAAGATAAGTACAAACCCCGCATCCTATACATTTCTCAGATAACTTATCCCAGAATGGGTCTTCAAACATCGTATCAAGCTTTTCTTTAATTCCCTCTATCTCAACTCCAGATTTTATTTTTCTTTCTGCCTCATTCCTGATTTTCTCTGCTAATTTTAATTCTTTTTCCGTAGCTTCCCTGAATTTATGGGATAAAATTCCTCTTCCCTTATCTGTAATTACTTGAGCAAGGTATCTATATCCTATATCAATAAGGAGGATATCTAAACCCTCTTTTGAAAAAGGCCCGCCACCAAATGAGCTGCAAAAACAAGTGCTAAGAGGCTCGCTGCAGCCTAAGCCAACAATAATACTATTCTCTTTCCTATTTGTATAGTAGACATCCTCATAATCTCCTCCTGCAAAAACATTATCTAAAAGAAGATTTGCTTTGGCATCACAGGGTCTAATAGCTAACAAAATCCTTTTCTGGCTTGTTTTTTCAGTTGATTCTACCTTTCCATTTTTGTATTTAAACATTGTCTCCGACTGGGGGAAAAAGACCTCCTTGGGTGGCTTTTTTGAATTTTTATAATTGGGCTCTATTCCCTGAAAGCTGGTAATTGGTTTAAAGGAAAAAATACCATCAGTATTGACCGGTGCCAGGATTATGTAATCTTTCATTAAATATTGGATAAATTCAGCCATATTCTTTTTACTGATTTTTTTCATAGTTCACCCCTTGAGATTCTTGCCCGCAGTCAATAAAATCTTGTCTGTCTTTTACACTAAAAGTAGCCAATGGAGGAGGTACCGCAGGATCCAATCCTGCCTCAAAGTTAAAGTAATCTCTTACTTCTTTATTAATTTTTTTGGTTAAAAATCTAAGGTCTATCCCCATTGGACAGGCTCTCTCACAACCCCCACAATCAACACATCTACCTGCTTGGTGATAAGCTCTCATAATATGCCAGAGGGCAAGATCGGACAAATCCAACCCTTTCTCTATCCACTTTGGATGAGAATTATCAACAAAGCATTCCTCACAATAACACATAGGGCAAGCTTGCCTGCAAGCATAACACCTAATACATTTGGCTGTTTCTTTACTAAAATACTCCCATCTTTCATCAATTGATTTTTTCTCATATTCAATAGTTTCAGTATATTCATCTACTTGATTATTTTCTTTTATTCTTTCCCCAATTAAAATATCAAAAATTGATGGATTGTGGTGTTTACAGGTTCTACAGGAAGGGTAAAGATAATCTTCTTTTTCAAAAACCCCCTCAAAATTATCCCCTTTAACTAAAATCTCATCATTTTTTTCCTTTACCTGTAATATCTCACCCTCTGTTTCTTTCTCTACTTCTCTTCTGTCCACCATTCCTTGACAGGGTATACCAATAACTATAATTTGTTCTCTTTTGATTTGTCCCTCAACAATAAGAGCAACTATAGAGCGAGAATCACAACCCTTGGCAACAACTGCAACCTTCCTTTTACCAATCCTGGTAAGATATGTAGCGAGGTTATTCTCACAAAAACAGTTCCAGACAAGCTTTTTTGCATCATCTTCATTATGAATAAACACAGGTGAGGCTCTAAGAGGTAAAGTTCCTTCCTCGAATCCAATTATAAGATCAACTCTTTTTGTAGCAAGAAGATTTTTTGCCTCTTCCCTTATTTTTTTCTGGACATCTTGCATTTACATACCCCTTGTTTTTACCAGCTTCCTCATTGGTCCTAACCGCTTTACTTTCTCGGTGACTTCTTTAATTACCTGAGCAAATTTTGCCCCTTCCGTTGCTGAAATCCAGGCAAACTGAACTCTATCTTTCTCAATTCCAATATATTCTAAAAAGTTCTTGATGATAGCAAATTTTCTTCTGGCAACATAATTTCCCGAAATATAATGGCAATCACCAGGATGACAACCAGCTACCAAAACACCATCTATGCCCTGCTGAAGAGCTTTTATAATAAAAAAGGGATTTATTCTGCCAGAGCAAGGGACACGAATTACCCTAACATTTGGTGGATATTGAATTCTGGAAACACCGGCAAGATCTGCACCAGCATAAGAACACCAATTACATAAAAAAGCAAGAATTTTAGGTTCTCTCTCTTTCATATCAGCGCTCCTATCTGTGCAAGTATCTGTTCATTGGAAAATCCTTTTAAATCAATTGCACCTGACCTGCAAGATGCAACGCAGGCACCACAACCTTTGCACAAAGCTATGCTTACCTCAGCTACTTCCTTTTCCTTTCCAAGCACCCTCTTAAACTTCACATTGATTGCTCCGTAAGGACAAACTTCCTTACAAAGGCTACATCCAACACACTTTACTTCATTTACTTTTACTACTGTGCCCTCCACTTCAAGCTGATCTTTGGATAAAATTGTGCAAGCACGGGATACACACGCATTAGCCTGGGAAATACTCTCCTCAATAAACTTTGGAGAATGTGCTAAACCGCAAAGAAAAATCCCATCTGTGGCAAAATCTACTGGGCGAAGCTTTACATGGGCTTCCAGAAAAAAGCCATCTTCATTTAAAGGAACTTTCAACATTTGAGATAACTTCTTATTACCTTCCGGAGAAACTGTAGCTGTGCTCAGAACAACTAAATCTGCAGAAATTAGTAATTTTTCATGAAGTATTAAATCTTTTACCAGCACTTCAAGCCTGCCCTCATTTTCTCTAACCTCAGGCTTATTTTCCTCTTCATACCTAATAAATATAACTCCTTCCTCTCTTGCCTTTTGATAATAATCTTCCTTAAAACCGTAAGTTTTCACATCTCGATAGAGAATGTAAACATTAGATTTTTTATTCATTTTTTTAATCTTAAGAGCATTCTTTATCGCTTCTGAACAGCAAATTCTGCTGCAATAAGGATGATCATCATTTCTTGAACCAACACATTGAATCATCACAATAGAGCTTTGAGAATTAATATCTAATTTTTCGCTGGCAATCAACTTTTCCAGTTGTCTTTGAGTAATTACTCTTCTGTGTTTACCATAAAGATATTCATTGGGTTGATATTCCTTTGCTCCTATGGCTACAATGATAATTCCACACTCAAGTTCCTGCAAAGAAGAATTCACCTTAATAGTAGTTTTAAAATTACCTACAAATCCTTCAATCTTTTCAACTGTAGCAGTGCTGAAAATGTGAATTTTATCATTTGACTTTACCTTATCTATAAGCTCTCCCAAAAATTTTTGCACATCTTCACCTTCTAAGGTATAATAAATATCCCTTGCCTGGCCACCAAGCTCTTTTTCCTTTTCCACCAAATATACCTCATACCCTTCCTCGGCAAGACGCAAAGCTGATGTCATTCCTGCTATACCCCCACCGATTACCAATCCTTTATGGGTAAGTTTTAAGGCTGTCTTTTCCAATGGTTCTATCAATCGAGCCTTTGCCACTGCCATTTTAGTCAAATTTTTTGCTGTTTCCGTAGCTTTTTGAGGCTCTTTCATATGAACCCAGGAATCTTGATCACGAATATTGGCCATCTCAAAAAGATGAGGGTTTAATCCTGCTTGCCTTATTGTCTCCTGGAAAAGAGGCTCATGTGTCCTTGGTGTACAGGAGGAAACTACTATTCT
>JAUWJM010000121.1 GCA_030607715.1 Candidatus Aerophobota bacterium | reverse complement strand
GCTATAAAAGTGACCGGCATCCTTTTAATTAGTCCCCCAAGCTCCCTTAAATCTCTTACTCCTCCGGTTCTATGTTCTATTGCTCCAGCAACAAAAAAAAGCAATGCTACACAAAGAGCATAATTTAAGGTATGAAATATTCCTCCAGCAATGCCCAAAGATGTAGCAATTCCAATTCCTAAGACCATATATCCTCCCTGTCCAACAGAATGCCAGGCCAGAAGTCTTTTAGAATCATCTTGAAGAAGGGCAGTAAAGGTGGGAATAACTATGGTAATAGCTCCAATCCAGCAAAGTATGTAGTTAAAATTTAATAGCCCATACCCTAACTTATGCAAAAGGTTTAATCCTGCCATACTATACATAATTAAAATAAGTCCATATACTCCCATTCTTACCAAGATTGAGGAAAGAACTGCTGAAAAAGGAGATACTGCCTCAGCATGAGCATCAGGAAGCCAGGTGTGTAGTGGCCAGATGGCATTCTTAATACCAAACCCAATCACAAACATAATTAAGAGAAAAAGAATGTATCCTGGCGAGGCAGTTTGCAACAAGGAAGCTAAGCTGGAAATTTTTAGTGTTCCATAAGAGGCATATAAACTAACAATGGCAAATAGCATGGCTACAGAGCCGGCCATTGACATAACGATATATTTTAGTCCGGCAGCAACTGCTTTTCCTCCCTTGTAGCTTATTAAAAGGTAGGTGCCCCAGCTCATTATCTCCCAGAAAATATAAAAGGATAAAAAATCAGCGCTAAATACAATTCCCAGCATACCTCCGTTAACAAATAACATCATAAAATAATAAAAACCTGATCTCTCGTAATGTTTCATATACTCCAAGGAAAAAAGAATTGATAAAAATCCAATCCCGGCAACTACGATAGCAAAAAACCAGGAAAGAGAATTTAGCCTTAAATCAAGGGTTAAATTTAAAAAAGGGAGAGAATAAAAACTGGTATAGATTCTTTGTCCATAAATTGAACTAATTAATCCAACTGTGATCAAAGATACTAAAACTGCTAAGATATTGCGAGCTTTCCCGGAAATCTTACCGGCTAAGTAAACTAGGCCGGCTCCAAAAAAAGAAACCACTAATATAACTACCAGATACACTCTATATGCCTCCCAGTACCCATCCTATGTATCCTGCTCTTCCTACCAGCTCGTTGGCTGCTTGTTTGAGCAAACCAGTAATAAACTGAGGATGGATTCCAATAGCAATAATTGATATAGTTAAAATAATTATGGGAATGAGTATATATCCGGATGTTTCAGTAACCTTTTCTATACTTTTGCCTTTCTTAAAATAAAGGTTTTGCACAATTTTAAGAAAATAGCCAGCTTCAATGACCGTGGCAATCAAAGCAATGGCGATGAAGGCTAAGAAAATTGGCTTATGTGTCTGGATAGCAGCGGAAACTATCAGAAACTTGCTGATAAATCCGGCAAAAGGGGGAAGACCAATCAAGGAAAAAGAGCCAATGGCAAAGGCAAAGGAGATTAAAGGCATCTTTTTACCCAATCCATTTAAAGAAGTAATACTTTTGGAACCAACTCGATAAATCATATACCCTACAACTAAGAAAAGAAGAGCTTTAGCCAGAGCATGGGACACCATCTGAAATAAGGAGCCGAAGACTCCCTGGGGGGTGGCTATCCCCAAAGCGAAAACAATCAATCCAATTTGACCAATACTGGAGTAGGCCAAAAGCCTTTTCACATCATCCTGTCTGAATGCGGACATCTCGCCAATTAAAAGAGTTAACAAACCAAGGAAAGCAATAAATATTAATATGCTCTCAGCATTAAATATAGTGAAGATCATCCTGGCCATACCGTAAACCCCCGTCTTGATAGCTATACCGGATAGAATAGCACTTACTGATGAGGGTGCTGAGGAGTGAGCATCAGGTAACCAGGCATTTAAAGGAAATATAGCTGCCTCAATTCCAAATCCAGTGATAAGAAGAGCTAAACTAATAAATAAAAAAGTGGGATTAGCTAAGGTAATCTTGCTGGCAATATCTGCCATATTAAGCGTTCCAAAAACACCATACAAAAGGGCAATACCCATTAAGATAAGGCTGGATCCGATTGAACCCTGGATTAAGTATTTTATGGCCGCTTCTGTTCCATCTTTATCCTTATTGTAAGCAACAAGAGCATAGGATGAAACGCATAAGATCTCAAAGAAGACAAAAAGATTAAATATATCACCGGTGAGGACGATACCTGTTGCCCCAACTATCAATAGCAAAAATAAGATGTGGTATTTCTGGGTAGGCTCCTGCTTGATGTAACTGACTGCATAGACAGAAACTAAGAAACCAATACCAGAGATGAGAGCTGTAAGAAAGATCCCCAAAGACCCTATCACTAAGTTAATGCAAAAAGGTGGACTCCAACCTCCCATAGATACCACAATTGGCTTTTTCAAAACCTGGGGAATCAATATAAAACTAATAATAACATTAATTAATAAAGCCAGAACAGGTATGTATTTTTCGATTTTTTTAGAGATTAAACCAAAAAGAGGGATAGAGAAAGCAAAAGCTAAAGGCACAGCAATGAGCAGTGATGGATTTACCATTTTAATCCCTTTATTTTACTCACATCCAGAGTCTTATTATGCTGATAAACTTTAACCACAAGAGAAAGTGCTAAAGCTAATACAGCTACTCCAATGACAATAGCCGTTAAAACTAAAGCTTGAGGCAGAGGATCTACAACATTTGTAGGATTTACCCCTGGCTTAGAGAATATAGGGGCAGTTCTTCCTTTAATATAGCCGATACAAATGAGCAAAATGTTTACTCCGGTCTCAATAAAATTAATTCCAATAATTATTTTAATTAAATTCGTCTTTACCAGGACAATATAAAGACCAATTAAAATTAAACCTCCTGAGGCAACATAGTACATCCAGTCATAAATAAAACTCATCTGCTTCTCCCTAATAAATCATCAATAATACCGGTGAGCTCAAATCCAACTTTAAACCCAATGGCAATATATATAATAGGAATAATACCAGCACTAAACAAAGTATTGGGAACTCCTTTAGGCAGAAAGTTAGCCAGGAAATAACTGGAAAAAATAAGACCGAGAAGCCCGATTCCTACAAAAATCAGCCCACTTAAACTCTCAATTACACCTGACGATTTTTTATTTATACTTTGCTTTGGAAAAGCTAAATACATTAATAAAAATCCTGAAGCAATGATTGCCCCTCCCTGAAACCCTCCCCCAGGAGTAAGATGCCCATGAACAAAGATATAAGCGCCAAAAAGAAGAATCAAGGGGAAAAGTAGACGCGAGCCTGTGCGCAGAATTAAACTCGCTCTTTTGGCTTTATCCTCTTTATTATTAGATTGCTGCTTTTGGACTTTCCTCTCCACAAATAAGACTGTACCAAGACCAATAGCAGCAACAAAAAGCACTGTAACTTCACCTAAGGTATCAAATCCCCGATAATTTAAAACGACTGAGGTGACTATGTTCACAGCACCAGTTTGTTGAATTCCTTCTTTAAGGTAATAGCCGGCCACATTTATTTTATCTTTACCAAAAGGGATCTGGGAGAAAGCAAAGATAAACCCTGCACCAATTATAACAAGTATGACAAGGCTAATTATCCTTCTCATTTTTCGTATCTTTCCGTTTTCCTGATGACAATAATAAATATTGCGGTAGTTAATCCTGCACCGATAGCTGCCTCAGCCATAGCAACGTCCGGGGCTTGCAGAAAATAAAACAAAATAGAGGTAATTAAACTCACCGCGGCACAGACAACTACAGCATTGATTAAGTCTTTAAATAAACTTGCGGCCACGGCCAAAACAATCATAATAAAGATAAGGATTGCCTGAAAAATCATTTATTTTCCTGCTCCACTTTGATACATTCTTCAAACTCTTTACACTTGTCAACCACGCTTCCATCCCAGAGTTTCACTCTACTTTTATAGCTTGCCCGGGCAAGAACGTGGGCACTGATAGGATTGGTAAATAAGATAAATACAGCTATGACTAAACATTTTATGAACCAAGCCGGCTCAATTATACCTGCACCGATAATTGATAAAAATGCTCCAAGAGTGGTACACTTTGTTCCAGCCTGGAGTCTGTTGTACACATCGGGTAATCTAAATACTCCCAAGGCACCCAGGAAAAGAAAAGCCACCCCAACTCCGGTTACTATGTAACCTATTATTTGGTTCATAATCCTTTATCCAGATAACGAGCTACAGCTATTACTCCAACAAAGGAGAGCACTGCATATATTAAACTTACATCGAGGTAAATACGCCTATTAAAAAAAATCGCCAGAAGAACCATCAAAGCTATAGTAATAGTTACCATTATATCAACACCAACTACTCTATCTGGTGCCGTTGGTCCCTTTATGGCACGAATTAAAGCCAAAATAACTGCCACTGTAATAACTCCAAAGAAAACTATTAGAGTCATTCGAAAATCACCTTTAGGTATTTTTCAAACCTTTTTCCAATAATATCTGTTGCCTTTTTGGTATCTTCAGTTTTTACATTAATCCAGTGAATAAGCAAATTATCTTTCACAATTTCTACGGTTAATGTTCCCGGAGTTAAAGTTATGGAGTTTCCCAGAATTAACTTGGCCATATCAGAGGTAAGATTTGTTTTAATTTGGACTATCCCCGGTTTTATGGGCATTTTGGGGTGAACTACTCGGTAGGCAACATCAAAATTTGCCTTAAACATCTCCCAGAAAAAAACCGCTATATAAAGGAGAAAATAGGCAATTCTTTTGGGAGTGATTCTCAGTAAGCCCTTCTGGGTAAAATAACTGTAACCAAAAAGGGCGATAATTGCTGAGAAGATAAGACCTATAATTAGCTCCTCCCAGGCAAAAGTTGAGGTTAATAAAATCCATAAGATAAATAGAAAAACTAAGGTTAAAACATATCTACCTATTTTACTTTTAGACATTACCTGACGTTACCTTTTGTTTAATCTTGTGCTTGTGAATTTTTTCACCATTAAAGTCAAAAAATTTAGAAAATACTCCCCTTAAATAGAAAAACGTAGGTTATAAAATCAACCTACAAAGCTCTTAGAAAATTTTCAATAGCAATAATAGCAGTAGAATATACCCTACCCCGTAGAGTATCTTACCACGCGCAATTTTTTTGTCAACCT
>JAUWJM010000014.1 GCA_030607715.1 Candidatus Aerophobota bacterium | reverse complement strand
GCAAAGAAGGGCAAACATATCCTCTGTGAAAAAACAAGGGCTATGAATTTAAATGAAGCTAAACAGATGCTGATGGCGGCTGAGGAGGCAGGAATAAAACATATGGTAGGATTTAACTATAGAAGAGTTCCTGCCCTTGTCTTAGCTAAGAGGCTTATTGATGAGGGAGCCTTGGGTAAAATTTACCATTTTAGAGCAATGTATCTTCAAGACTGGATTGTAGATCCTAATTTTCCCCTGGTCTGGCGATTAAGAAAAGAGTTAGCTGGCTCAGGCGTCTTAGGGGATTTGGGAGCTCATATTGTTGATCTGGCAAGGTTTTTAATAGGTGAGTTTGATAGCGTTACTTGTGCTACAGAAACTTTTATTAAGGAAAGGCCAGAACCTGTTTCCGTTACTGGCTTAACAGCCGAGGCAGGGAAGAAAATGGGAAAGGTAACGGTAGATGATGCTGGTATTGCTATGGCTAAATTTAAAAATGGAGCTCTGGGTTCCTTTGAGGTAACCAGATTTGCTTCAGGACGTAAAAACTGCGGGCGTATAGAGATTAATGGAAGTAAGGGAAGTCTCTTTTTTGATCTTGAGAGAATAAATGAACTTCAGTTTTTTTCTTGTGAAGATAAGGATTATACTCAGGGATTTAAAACTATTCTGGTTACTGAAAAAACTCATCCTTATCTTAAGGCCTGGTGGCCACCAGGACATGTTATTGGATGGGAACATGCTATGGTTCATCAGGTATATGATTTGATGGAAAGTATTGCTAATAATAAGATGCCCACTCCAAGCTTTGTAGACGGGGTAAAGTGTCAGGAGATTTTAGATGCTTTAAGTAAATCTGCTGAAGATAAGGGATGGATTAAAATATAGATATCTGGTATGATTGGACAGGCTGAACTGTTACAAGAATTATTACATAATCTTGATGTCTTAGTGGCTGAGTAGTAATAAATAATGGACAAAGGATAATGAAAGCAGGTATTCTTTACGGACCAAAAGATATACGATGTGAATCTGTCCCTCCCCCTGAAATATCTAAAGAAGAAGTAATAATTGCTGTTAAAGCAGTAGGAATTTGTGGTTCAGATATTCCCCGTTATGAGAGGGGTGTGTCGCCCTATAATTTTAAAATTTTGGGACATGAATGTGCCGGGGAGGTGGTAAAAACTGGTTCCAGTGTGTTGGGGATAAAAAGAGGAGATAGAGTAGCTGTTATTCCTGTGCGTCCCTGTTATAGATGTTCTCTTTGCCAGGTAGGTAAATATTCTCTTTGTAATAATTTTATTAGAATGGGGACACGGGTAGATGGTTGTTTTGCAGAATTTATTAAAGTTCCTCCTCAGAATTTACTTAAACTTCCTGATAACATTGATTATGAATCAGCCTCTTTATTGGAGCCGGCTGCTGTTGCCCTGCATACTATTAAAAGAGGAGGAATAGAGCCAGGTGACCTGGTGGTAGTTATGGGATGTGGTCCTATTGGGTGTCTGTGCGCTCAGTTTGCCAATATTTTAGGAGCACGGGCAGTTTATGTGGTGGATATAATTCAGGAGAAGCTCCATATAGCTCAAAAGGTGGGAAAATTCAGGTGTGTAAATGCAAAAGAGAAAGATCCAGTCAGGATAATCATAGAAGAGAATAAAGAGGGAGCAGACCTTATTATAGAAAGCGCTGGATCTGTGACAACTCTTAAGGAAAGTATATATTTAGCTCGTAAAAGAGGACGGATCTCTCTTTTAGGTCTTATAGGGAAAGATGTAGTTATTCCGAAAAAAGTTTATTATACTATTCTTCATCATGAGCTTAATTTATATGGAGTTTATGATACAGATTGGGAGCCTTTCCCGCCTTTTAATAGCTGGAAGACAGCCCTTAATTTTATAGCTGAAGGCAAGATTAAGGTTAAACCTCTTATATCTCATCGGTTTGGAATTGAACAGATAGGAGAGGCTTTTAAATCTATTAGTTCCCACAGAGAAAAGTTCAATAAAGTGATTTTCCTATTTTAAATATCTCTGCGTTCTTTTGAAAATATTTTTTTAAGAGAGTTTTTAATGAGAGCAGCTGTTTTAAAAGATATAGGAAAAATAAAAATTGAAGAGGTAAAAAAACCTGTTTGCTTTGAAGATTCTATAATTATAGAGGTGAAAGCTTGTAATATCTGTAGCACTGATGTGAAGATATACAGATATGGATATTCTTCAATTAAATTTCCTCTTATTTTAGGGCACGAATTAGCCGGAGTTATTGCTGAGATTGGAAAGAATGTAAGGGGTTATAAAGAGGGAGATAAAATCGCTTTAGCTCCCAATATTTCTTGCGGGGAATGTTATTATTGCACAAGAGGAATGCAGACAGCCTGTGATAACCTTCGGATTATAGGGATTCACTCTAATGGTGGTTTTGCAGAATATGTTTTAATTCCAAATTTAGCTATTCAGCAAGACTGTGTAAATATTATTCCTGGTAATGTTTCCTTTGAAGAAGCCGCTCTTATTGATCCCATAGGTTGTGCTATAAATGCCTGTGAACTCTCTAAGATTAAGTTAGGGGATACAGTAGTAGTTATTGGAGCAGGACCTACAGGCTGTCTTAATGTAGAGATATGCAAAGATGCTGGAGCAGAAAAAATAATATTAGTGCAAAGATCTATAGAACGTTTAAATAAAGCTAAATTTACCGGGGCAGATGTATACATTAGCCCCTTAAAAGAGGATGTTATTCAAAGGGTGAAGGAGGAAACAAAGGGAAGAGGGGCAGATGTAGTAATTGTAGCTTGCCCTTCAGCAGAGGCTCAAAAACAAGCCATAGAGATGGTAGCCAAACGGGGTAGTGTTAATTTTTTTGGAGGATTGCCCAAGGATAATCCTTTTGTTAGTCTCAACAATAATTTAATCCATTATAAAGAATGTTCTGTAGTGGGAACTCACGGTTGCTCTTCTCGCCATTGCCAGTTAGCCCTGCAACTAATTGCCTCTAAAAAGATAAGGAGCAGTAAATATATAACTCATAGGTTAAGTTTAGTTAATTTTTTAGAAGGTATAAATATAGCTGAAAGTAAAAGAGGATTAAAGGTGGCTATTATTCCTTGATAAGCCTTGTAAAAATTACTTAGCAACTGCAACTAATAAGTAGGTGCCTACCCCAAAAGTGGTAAGCATAGCAATCACCTCCCAGCCCATTCCCAGGAAGGATTTGCGGGATCTATACATAAGAGATACTATAACTATACTGGTTAGAATTATAGCTAAGGAAGTGGTAATCAGGTTAGCTATTGATATATAGGATAAGAGCTGTCCCCTTAAAAAGAATATATCACAAATAGGAAGGATAGCAATATCAAGAAAATTAGCACCAAGAATATTACCGATAGCCATATCCACGGCAAATTTGAAAGCAGTAAGAGATACAGCAAGTTCAGGAAGGGAGGTAGTTAAGGCAAGAAAGATTGTTCCTACTAAAGTTTCACTCCAGAGCATTACTTTAGTTATCTCTTTTCCCAAACCGGCCAGCCATATTCCTAAAAAGACAATAGCTACAAAAGACAGAGAAAATCTAAAAAGAGTGGACTTTAAAGAAATTTTTTTATAGGCAGGGTTAGGTTCTTTTTTATTTTTTTTCTCAAATTTGAAAATTGTCCATAATCCCAAAAAATAAATAATTAAAAGAATCAAACTATCTATCCCCAGATTACCTATTCCTAAATGGATACCAAACACAGATCTTAAAATAATAGACAGAGAAATTACTCCCAGAGAAATGAGAACTAATCCTCCATAGAGGATATTATCTTGTTTCACTTCCAATAGTATTGGCCCCTTTCCTTGAACGATATCTAAAAGAGCAATTATCATTAAGTTTAAATATACTGATCCCAGGGCATTACCTGCCGCTAAATCTGGAGACTTAACTATGGTTATGGCGCTAATGCTGGTGATAAGCTCAGGAAAAGCAGTGGCCATAGACAGGAAAACAAAGCCGACCAGACCCTTACTAAGCCCGAGCTTCTCAGCTAAAATATCTCCAGATTTAGCTAAGTTGTATCCAGTAAATAAAATGCCCCCTGCACAAATAAAAAATTTTGTCCAAAGTAAAATCAAGGAATTCTCTCCGTTTTTATTTTACCTATTAACTCCTGGAAATTGTTGATTCTCTTTTCTTTTAAATAGCATTCTATTCCTTTAGCTACCTTAATAGGAGTCTTAGGGTCAACAAAATTAGCTGTTCCTATAGCTATGGCACTTGCCCCGGCTAATACAAACTCCAGAGCATCTTCAGAGCTCATTATTCCTCCCATTCCAATTAAGGGAATTTCTACCTTTTGGGCTACCTGCCATACCATCCTTACTGCAACTGGCCTTATAGCTGGTCCAGATAGACCACCGGTGATATTACTTAGTTTTGGTTTTTGAGTGGGGACATCAATTGCCATACCCAGGAGGGTATTTATTAAGGATAAAGCTTCAGCTCCAGCATCTTCAGCCGCTTTGGCAGTTTCTGTTACATCGGTAACATTGGGGGTAAGTTTAACAATTAAGGGAAGATGGGTAACCTTTTTCAGAGATTTAGTCAGGGAATAAACCTTACCTGGATTTATACCCAGGCTATACCCACCCTTTTTAACATTGGGGCAGGATATATTTATCTCCAATGCATCTATTCCCTCTACTTTGCTTAGTATTTTTGTTAGTTCAAGATAATCACTTTCTTTTTCTCCAGCAATATTTACAATTATTTTAGTATCAAACTTCCTTAGAAAGGGAAGTTTTTCTTTTATGAATATATCCACTCCAGGGTTTTCTAAACCAATACAGTTAAGAAGGCCGGCTGGTGTCTCAGCAAGGCGGGGAGGAGGATTACCAGCAGTAGGACTTAAGGTTACTGCTTTGGTTATTAGTCCTCCAAGCTCACTTAAATTTAAAAATTGAGAATACTCCTCTCCATAACCAAAAGTTCCTGAGGCCACCAGCACAGGATTTTTTAATTTAAGTCTACCCAGTTTTGTAGTAAGGTTAATGTTTTTTTTCATTTAAATTCTGTGTTCATCCGCGTTAATCTGTGGCTAAATATGGAACTCTAAAATGTCTCCTTCCTCTAAGCCGTAATTTTTATCTACCTTCCAGGCATCAAACTTGTTTTTTCGCCATATTTTAGTATATTTTAAATTTTTGGCGAAATCTTTATGAATGGCTCGGGCAGCATCAATGACCTTGCTTTTTTCCTCTAAAACTACTGGGTCATTTAAATCGGCTGATTTTCCCGGAACCTTAGTGTAAATCCTGATAATTTTAAGGGCTCGGTAAATTTCTCTTTTCACCTCATCCTGGCAAGATGAATTTATAGCAGAAATGGAAATTATGGAAAACTCACCTTTATATAGATCTTTTAATATCTCCAGCCGCTGCCCGGATCCTTCTGCATCCATTTTATTGCCCAGTATCAGTGTCTTTTTGCAAATAGTTCCTTCTGCACAATCATTTTTTAGTATTTTTCCTATAAGAGCAATTTTTGCCTCTTTTAATTTTTCCACTACCATTTCTATCTGTTCCAGCAGCTCATCACTGCTTAAATCTACTACTAACAAGGCAAGATCTGTTTCTCTAATAATGGCCGGTAAATAGGAAGGCAGGAATTCATTGATTATGGGAGGAGTATCTACTATTTGGATTTTTATGTTTTCCCAGGACATCATTCCTACCATAGGTTCTTGTGTAGTAAAGGGATAAGAAGCTATTTGAGGAGTGGCATTGGTGAAATTAGCTAAAATTTGAGATTTCCCTGCATTAGGTGGGCCTATCAGGGTAACTTGAGCGTCTCCTTCTCTGGGGATATGATCGATATGGGTTCTTCGTATGGCTACTGGTTTTTTCTGAGAGGCTCTGCGGAGTTTGGAAATTTTAGCTCTAAGATCACCCTGCAATCTATCTGTTCCCTTGTGTTTAGGCATAATTGCTAACATCTCTTGTAATATGGTAATTTTTTCCTCATAGTTTTTAGCTAATTTGTATTTCCGCTCGGTCTCATAGTACTGAGGAGGAAGATTTGCTGGCAATTATATCTCCTTAATCTCATCTACATTAAATACAGGGCCATCCTGGCATACCCTAAGATAACCCGATGCTCCTTTTATTACACATCCCCGACAAGCTCCTATTCCACAGCCCATTTTTTCCTCCATTGAAACTTGACAGGAAAATAGATATTTATAGGAAAGCCAGGATAACTTTTTGAGCATAAGAACAGGACCGCAGGCGTATACACTAAGAGATTTTAAGGGAAAATTACCAATAAAATGCTCAAAAAGCTCACTAATTTTACCTTTGTAGCCACAGGTCCCATCTTCGGTAGCTATTTTTATATTCATTCCCAATTCATTAAAGTCTTTCTGGCAAAGAATTTTATCTTTGGTCTTAAATCCTAAAAATACTGAAGGGGTATTGTATTTTGAAAGGGTGCACATTTTGCTTAATCTCTGGGCTAAAAAAACAAGAGGAGCAACTCCTATTCCTCCAGCTATTAAGATATGTTGTTTTGTAGTCTGATTTATCAAGAATCCTTTTCCAAGGGGACCTATCAAATCTAAGCTATCCCCTTTTCTTTTTTGGGATAAAATCTGGGTCCCTAATCCAACTATTTGATAAAGTATCTCTATAGATTCTCCTGCAACACGATGAATACTAAAGGGCCTTCTTAACAAAGGATAGTAAGTATCCTCTACTCTGAGATGGATAAATTGTCCTGGTTTAGCTTCCCGAGAAATTCGAGGAGTGTGTAATTTTAGTTTATAATATTTAAAGGTTAGTTTTTGATTGGACAAAATTTCTGCTTGTGTCTGGTATATAGAAATTTCTTTTAAGGAAAAGTTCAAAATTCTCTCCTTAAGTGAAGCAATCTTTTTCATTATAGAATTAGTGAGGGATACTGTCAACTAAAGTTTGGCAGGATATATCTTAAAGCATCGGAATTTCAATAATTTCTTAGGAAAGAGAAAAAAATAAAAAGTTTAATGGTTTTTCTGAAAGATTTTTGAATTTCCTATGAGCTATGAGCTATCAGCTATTTTGTTTGATGGATCGGGCAATTTTTATCAGTTCTTCCAGGGGAACCTCTCCCATTAGCACAAAGGTTTTCCTTTTTCTGTTCCATACTAAAGTTTTACCATATGGGCCTTCTTTAAATCTTATCCGCACATTATCAAATCTCATTTGCTTATGAGGTCCCATTGTTATATTTATGGAGGGTCTCTGAAAGAAAGCTATTACTTCCAGGCCATTGGTATAGGATAGTTTCACGGCTTTTTTCTTTACTATTACTTCACCTTCCTGGAAGATATATCCAGGAGGTAGATAGCCTGGCAAATAGATGGGAAAGTTAGCCCGAGCTTTAATTTCCTGTAAAGTGTAGCAGGAGGATGAGGGGGATTTTTCTATGATTGAGGGAATCCTGGGAAGTTGATCATAGAACTTTTCTTTAGAAAAATGTTTGTTAAAATTTATCTTGATGTAATGTGAAGATGAGATTAGTTTTCCCTCTGAGTTGTATTTTTCTCTTCTTAGTATGAGGTGAGTTTTTTTATCTATCCATAATTTCAGAAATAGACTAATCGAATCTTTTGGGTAAAGAGAAATTACATAAACTTGTCTTTCCAGAATTTTTCCCTCGAAAATCTCGGAGATGTTAAAGTTGGTGAGCATTATTTTTAGAGCTCTCTCTTTTTTTTCTTTTACCTGAGGATGATTAAGAGAGGGAAGAGCTCTTATTTTTTTCTTAATTCCGGGCAGATATTCTATTCTTTTTTCTCCATCATCAATTATAATTCTACCCTTTATCTGAGGAGGGTCCAGATATTCCACATATATAAAATTTGGCTTTTGGTAGATTACTTTAGATACAAAACCATATACTCTATTAGAAGTGTAAATCTGTGTTTTTTCTATTCCCTCAAAATTTACCTGAAATTGAGCATTAAAAGATAATTTTAAGATATCCTCGTTTTTCTGCGCTAATAATGGAGAACTGATTAACAATAAGCCCAAAAAGAGGGGAAACAAAACTCTCCTGGATTTATTTAAATTCATTTCTTATTCCTCTTCGCTTATCAATATTAATGGTGTAGCTGGTTCTCCCACACAGGTGAGAGTTTCTCGAGACAGTAGATATTCCTTCTCAAACCGGTCAATATTTAAAGAAGTGGAAAATAAACGGGGATAAAACACTGACAAGAATAAAATTAGCGCTAATCCCACCATAATAGCAGCTTTTCCTTCTTGGGGCAGAGATATCCATATCTTTTTAAAGACCCAGGCTCTTTCATACTTAATAGTTTTTAGTTCAGGGAGCCTTGCTCTAAGGCGGTCATAGAAGTGAGGCTCGGGATTGACAAGAATTGCAAGCTTGCTTAATTTATGGATTTTCTTGAGCTGGTTATACTCTTTGCTGCACTTTGGACATCTTTTGAGATGCCGCTTAATTCGCCATTTAGCTAAAAAATATACTTCTCCATCAATATAAGTGGAGAGATTCTTCCTAAACCAATCACAATTCATATTGTTCTCCTAAATAAGGTGCAAGTTTCTTTTTTAGCCCTTCTCGAGCTCTAAACAAACGAGATTTTATAGTTCCCTCAGAACATTGAAGAATCTTTGATAACTCCCTGTAAGATAGATCCTCCACTTCCCGAAGGATAAAAACTTCTCTTAGCCCGTCCGATAATGAATCAATAGCTAATTTTATCTTCACTCCCAGCTCTTTATTTTTCAAAATCTCCATAGGTGATTTAACCGTATCTTGTGGGAGTTGTGTGGAGAGAGGATTTTCTTTCTCACCCACTGGATAAGACAAAAGGATAGTTTTAGGTTTTCTTTTACGAGTGTTCTGGGCATTGAGGCAGGTATTTATTGTAATGCGGTAGAGCCAGGTAAAGAATTTAGATTTTCCCTTAAAGTGAATAAGACCTCGATGAACTTTAATGAAGATTTCCTGAGAAAGATCATCGGCATTATTTTTGTCCCTTACCATTGCTAAAACTATACTGTAAACTTTAGTTTGATATTTTTCCACCAATCTTCTAAAACTGTCTTTATCCCCTTCCTTAAATCTGGAAATTAGAACCTCATCGGGAATGTTCATTTTTACCTGTTCAGGTTAGTTGTTCTTTCCTGTTTATCTATAAATAAATGAGTTAAGAAAGTCTAAGTTGTAGTTTAGCAGTTTTCCCGTGATTTGCAAGGGAAAGGCATGACCTTTCCCTTGCATTTGCCCATTAGATATCTAAGGATTTATCGGTTAAGATCAGGGACAGGGGAATGCATTGCCCTCTGTCTAAGTTTTGTTTTGAGAGGAAGGAGTTTCTTTAATTGCTCTGGTGTTAAAATTTCCTTTACCCGCAGAATATAATCAACTGTCTTTTTGTTTATCTGGGCCTTGATTTCGGAAATCTCATCTATTAGAGAATACATTTTGGCTCGATCCGGTATTTTTTTTAACCACAACCTTTGAAGTTTAATCCTCTTTTTTACCAGCTCGCCGCGTAGATCCACAGTCTGTTCCCGAAAAAAAAGATTTAGACGGGTTAGCTTCATTCTTTGCTCTGGAGTAAGGTTAAAATTAAATCTCTCTTTAGACTGGCCTTGCATCCACTCTTTTCTTCCCTGTTGACTCTGAACTTGTTTTTTTCTTATCTGCGGCTGCGAACCATAAGAATCTGACCCAGCCCAGGAAATGCTTCCTATAGATAATATAAACCCCACCAGCAAAAGAACAATCCCCCCTCTCATTTTCCATTTTTTTCTCATTTTTTCTTCTCCTTATTTTTTAATAATTATTTAGCCACCAAGACACAAAGACACCAAGTAAACCCGGTCTTAAAATTTTTATTGATTCGGATTGTCTATTTAGACTAAAAAATATAAAAAAAGTTCACTTAATTCTCTTTTTGCTTGACATATTTTTTGTTTTAAATAATAATTAAGCAACTATTCAAAGGAGAATATTACAGTTTTCGAGCAAAAGATGTGAAAGTATCAAAACTTAAAGTAGAGGATTTAGAGAAAATATCTCTTTTTTTTGGAAAAAGAGATGAGAATTTGAGATTGATTGAAAAGGAATTGGATGTGGAGGTTTTTTTAAGGGATAACTTTCTTAAAATTAAAGGAGAAACTGAAAAGGTAGATAAAGCTGAAGAATTGGTAAAGGATATCTTTTCTCAACTTAACCGGGGATATGTTCCTGGAACAGCAGAGATAAAATTAGCCTTGCATCAAATAGAGGAAGGAAAAAATTTAAGGGAGGAGTTGAAGGACTTAGTTATTTTTACCACTTCCAGAGGTAAAAAGATTAGGCCGAGAACTGAAGGACAAAAAAGGTATGCAAAGGCAATTAAAAACAATGATGTTGTTTTCGCTATTGGTCCTGCTGGAACCGGCAAAACTTATTTAGCGGTAGCTATGGCAGTGGCAGCTCTGGATAAAGAAGAGGTAGTTCGGATCGTTTTAACTCGTCCTACAGTAGAGGTAGGAGAAAAATTAGGTTATCTACCCGGGAGACTGGAAGAAAAAGTGGCACCTTATCTTCGTCCCCTTTGCGATGCTCTATATGAGTTAATTTTAGCTGATAAATTTCATTCCTTTCTGGAAAGAGATATGATTGAAATTGCACCCCTGGCTTATATGAGAGGACGCACTTTAAACGATGCTTTCATTATTCTGGATGAAGCTCAAAACACCACTTATGAACAGATGAAGATGTTTCTCACTCGCCTGGGTTTTGGTTCCAAGGTAGTGGTTACCGGGGACATTACTCAGATAGATCTTGCTCCTCGCAAAGCTTCAGGGTTGGTAGAAGTGCAATCTCTCTTTAAGGATATAAAAGGAATTAAGACTGTTTATTTAACTCAAAGAGATGTGGTAAGACACAGTTTGGTTCAGAAAATGGTAAGAATTTACGAGGGCCATGAAAAAAGGACTAAATATGCCCAGAAGAGTAAATAGGAGAAAATCTGAACCAACAGATCATAAGATAAAAAAGATCTTTGCTAAATCTCATTTTTCTCAGTGGCTTTGGGGAATGGTAATGATAGGAGGACTTTCTCTTGTTTTTATTTCCCCTTTTGATGCTTCTCTAACTGTGAAACTGGGAACAGTAATTCTTATCATTTTATCAGTATTAATTTTTTTAATTTGTCTTTTTCGCTTCTATCCCCAATTTTTAACGGTTAATTTTTTATTTTTGCTTCTGGTTTTGTTTTTATCTACGAGTTTAATGGGGAAAATCGTTTTACTTTTACCTCAAATTTCCAATTATTTTGTTCCTATTGCTTTCTTATCCATTCTGTTGTTTCTCTTTTTTAATCCTTTTTTGGCAATTCTTGCTATAGTCCTCTTAAGCATCCTCTTTACAGTTAATGCAGAAAGTTTAGCGATTTTACCTGGTTTAGTTTTTGGAGGAGTAGTAGGAGTCTATGGTGCTTCCTTTATTCACCAGAGAACCGATATTACTAAAGTGGGGGTCTGGGTAGGATTTACTAATTTAATTAGTATTGTGGGTATGGGTTTAGTAGTAGATAAGTTCTTGTCTCCTCAAATTCTTATTCAGGGACTATGGGGGCTAGGAAATGGAATTTTTTCCAGTATCTTAGTAACCATAAGTCTTCCTTATTTGGAGACATATTTTGGAATTACTACTGATATTAAGTTACTTGAGTTAACAGATCTTAATCATCCTCTTTTAAAAAGATTATCCATAGAAGCTCCGGGCACTTATCATCATAGCGTAATGGTAGCTACTTTAGCTATAGCTGGAGCAGAAAGCATTGGAGCAAATGCTCTTTTATCCAGAGTGGGAGCTTACTATCACGATGTTGGTAAGGTTATTCGACCTCATTTTTTCTTTGAAAATAGTGGATTAGAAGATATTGTTGGTGAGTCTCATCAAGAGGTTAAGCCTAATTTGAGTTCTACAATAATTATCTCTCATGTGAAGGATGGAATTGAACTGGCTAAAATTCATAGACTTCCGAAGACAGTTATTGATATCATTACTGAACACCATGGGAAAGGACTTATAGCTTATTTTTATCGAAAGGCTTTACAGAAAAAAGAACCCAGGGAACAAGTTGAGGAGGCAAGTTTTCGCTATCCAGGTCCTAAACCTCAAAGTAAGGAATCAGCGATTATAATGTTGGCCGATTCTGTAGAAGCTGATTCTCGTTTTTCTCCCAGAAGGGCTCATAAAGATTCATCTTTGACCAGAAATGAAATATTCTCCCGGATAGAAAAAGTACTAAATAATAAATTGGAGGATCATCAATTAGATGAATGCAATTTAACTCTGGGAGAATTGGCTAAGATAAAAGAGGCTTTTACCCGTGCTCTTGCAGGTTTAGCTCATACACGGGGTAGATAAATAGGAGGCTAAAGGCAATTGCGTATGATTGAGATAAATAATTTAGGGGGGGAAGATATTCCTGAGGAAGTTTTGAGAAGAGCAGCATCCCTGACTTTACAAACAGAACTTGGGGAGCAGGGAAAGGAGGTTAGCATAACCTTGGTTTCTCAAGATAAAATAAGGCAGTTAAATGATAAGTTTCGTAAGGTGTCCTCTTTCACCGATGTTTTAGCCTTTCCAATAGAGGATGATTTTATCTCTACCAAAGATATTCTGGGGGATGTGGTTATTTGTCCTCAAGTAGCTCTAAGACAGGCAAAAGGACATAGTTTTGAAGATGAGCTTGCTCTTTTAGTAATTCATGGGGTTCTTCATCTTTTGGGATATCAGGATGAGGGAGAAAAGATGAGAGAAGTTATGAAAGATAAGGAGAGAAAAATTTTAAGGAAAATGGGTATAAATGAGAAAATAATTTAAACAAAGGAGAGAAAATGAAGTTAAAAATTTTGGGAGTGCTTTTAATTTTTTTGTTTTTGGGAGGCTTTATCCGGGTAGCTAAAGCTGAGTTAGTTGTTAATCCAGCTTATGTAGATGTGCAGAAGGTTTTTGACGAATACAATAAGACAAAAGATTTTCAAGCTCTATGGGATTCGCAAAAGGAGGAGGCAAATAAAGAAATAAAGGCAAAGAGGGAAGAGATAGAAAGATTAAGTGAAGAACTCAAGGCCCAGGAACTCTTACTTACTGAAGAGGCAAAAGAGAAAAGAAAGGAGGAAATTATTGCAAAAACTCAGGAGCTTAACGAGTTTATGAAATTTATTTCCCAGGAGATAAATAAGAAAAATGAAGAGTATTCCGAAGAAAGTTTTAAAGATATTAAACTTAGGGTAAAAGAAATTGCCGAAAGAGAAGGGTACAGATTTGTCTTTTATAAGGATGCTCTTATTTACGTTACTCCTGAGCCAGAGTTTGATTTAACTGAAAAAGTAATTCATGAGTTAAATCAGGAGTATAAAGCGCAAAAATGAAAAAAAAATTAAAGGAACTATCCAGTATGGTAAAGGGGGAAATGAGAGGGGAAGATGTTCTCATCAAAGGAATAGCTAAGGTGGAGGAAGCTAAGGAGGGAGAGATTACCCTTGCTGTTTCTGGAAAGTTCTTAAAAAAAGCAGAGCAGAGCAAGGCCTCAGCAGTAGTTGTTTCCCTGGAAGTTGAAGAGTTTAATAAACCTATAATCCGGGTAAAGAACCCTCGTTTAGCTTTTGCTCAATTATTGGAGCTTTTTGCTCCTCAAAAATTTCGATTTGTTGGTATCCATACGACAGTTGTGATTGGTAAAGATGTTAAGATAGGGAAAAGAGTTACTATTGGTCCTTACTCTGTGATAGAAGATGGGGCAAACTTAGGGGATGATGTTTATCTTTCTTCTTTTGTCTATTTAGGCCAGGGAGTAAGTGTAGGGAAGAGAAGTTTTTTTCATCCCCGGGTCACTATCCTTTATGGAACCTCTATAGGAACGGGGGTAATTGTTCACTCTGGAGCAGTAATTGGATCAGATGGATTTGGCTTTGTAAAAAAAGAAGATGGTTCTTATTACAAGATACCTCAGATAGGAAGAGTAATAATTGAGGATGAAGTTGAAATCGGAGCTAATGTAGCTATTGATAGAGCTACAGTTGGAGAAACAAGAATAGGTAAAGGAACTAAAATTGACAATTTAGTTCATATTGCTCACAATGTAAAAGTGGGGAAAAATGTAGCTATGGTAGCTTTGGTAGGAGTCTCGGGTAGCTCAAGTATTGGAGATGGAGCTGTCTTAGCCGGCCAATCTGGGGTAATCGAGCATGTAAATATTGGACCAGGTGTTATGGTGGCAGCTAAGGCTGGGATAACTAAAGATATTCCACCTAACCTTTTTGTTTCCGGATTCCCAGCCAGGAACCATGCTAAACAAAAGAGAATAAAAGCTATTACTTATCGTTTGCCTGAAATTTTAAAACGTATTGAGAGATTAGAAAAGTCAATTAAAGATAGGGAATGAGCAATGCAGATGCAAAAAAGTGTTAAAAATAAGGTTTCCTATAAGGGTGTAGGTTTGCATACAGGTAAAGAAGTAACAGTAACCCTAAATCCAGCCCCAATTAATTCTGGAATAGTTTTTATCAGAACAGATTTACCTTCTTGTCCCCATATTAAGGTAAAAGCAGCCAAGGTAGTTAGTAATGAAAGAGGAACCAGTATTGGAGAAGGAGGAGTAAGAATTACCACCGTGGAACATATTTTAGCAGCTTTATCGGGTTTAAGCATAAGTAATGTAATTATAAAAATGGATGGAGAAGAATTTCCTGCTGGGGATGGAAGTGCTCTTCCCTGGGTAAGGTTAATTCAAAGAGCTGGGATAGCTCTCCAGGATGCCCCTCGCCAATTTTTTAAAGTGAAAAAACCTTTCTGGATAGAGGAAGATGGGAAAAGGTTAATAATCCTGCCTGGTGAGAAATTTAAGATTACCTATACTGTTGATTTTACCGTTGATTTTCCTGAAAGTCCACTTAAATCTCAATTTGCAGAATTTGTAATTAATGAGGAAAACTTTATTAAAGAGATTGCCCCTTCTCGAACTTTTGGTTTTATGAAGGAAGTGGAGAAATTAAAGGCGGAGGGATTAGTTCAAGGTGGTAGTCTGGAAAACGCAGTGGTAATAGATGATAAGGGAGTTGTTAATGAGGAAGGTTTAAGGTTTTCCAATGAGCCAGTGCGTCACAAAATACTGGATTTAATTGGTGATCTTTATCTTTTAGGAAGACCAATTAAAGCTCATGTTATAGCTGTAAAGGCCGGTCATTTATTCCATGTTAAATTAGCTCAAAATTTAGAGAAGCTAATAGAAGAGGAAGAAAATAAAGGTGTTTGTTTGGATATAAGAGATATTGAAAGAATTCTTCCTCATCGCTATCCCTTCCTCCTGGTAGATAAGATCTTAAGTTTGAGTAAGAGGGAAATAATAGGTATGAAAAATATCACTATTAATGAACCTTTCTTTGAAGGACATTTTCCGGGACATCCGGTTGTTCCGGCTGCCTTAATTGTTGAAGCTATGGCTCAGGTAGCTGGGGTTTATCTTTTAAATGAAAGTGAGAATCAAGGTAAATTAGCTTACTTTGCCGGAATAGACAAGGCAAGGTTTAGACATCCGGTAGTTCCTGGAGATCAGCTAATTACAAAGGTGAAGATCTTAATTCTTAAAAAGAAAACAGGTAAAGTAGAAGCAGTAAGCACTGTTAATGGGAAAATAGTTGCTCAGGCTAATTTTTTATTTAGTCTGGTGGAAAGGTAAAACTTTTAATGATAAATATTTCTCAAGATAAACTTCCCCGTCATATAGCCATTATTATGGATGGAAATGGTAGATGGGCAAGAGCTAAAGGTTTACCAAGAATAGAGGGCCATCGGAAAGGAATGGGAAAAATAAGGGAAATGACGGATATCTGTTCTGAGCTGGGGATAAAAATTCTTACTCTCTATGCTTTTTCTCAGCAAAACTGGAATAGACCTCGCCGAGAAGTAGATTTTTTAATGTCAAGGTTTGAAAATTATTTAGATAGGGAAGAGAAAAATTTAAAAAAGAAAAAGACCCAACTTCGGATTATTGGGAGAAAGAATAATCTTTCCCCCTCTTTAAAGGAAAAAATTAAGAGAGTAACCCTTGGTACCCGAAACAATCAAGATTTCATCCTTAACTTAGCTATAAGCTACGGAGGTCAGGAAGAAATTGTAGATGCAGTTAAGGCTATATCCCTTGCTGTTAAAAGAGGGATTATCTCTGTCTCGGATATAGATAAGGAGCTCTTTAAAAGATACCTATACACTTCAGATCTTCCCTATCCGGATCTTCTTATCCGTACCGGAGGAGACTTTCGGGTGAGCAATTTCCTTCTCTGGCAAATTGCCTATACTGAGATTTGGATAACTCCTGTATACTGGCCTGAGTTTAATAAGGAACACTTCCTTGAAGCTCTTAGGGATTATGCCGGGAGGGAGAGAAGGTTTGGAAGGATAAAGGGAAAATGATTTGCTTTTAAAAAGAGTAATTATTTCTGCTATTTTTATTCCCATCTTTATAATTTTTAGTTTGATGGGAGGGATATTATTCTTAATCTTAATTTGTGCTGTAATCGCAGTAGGATTAGTTGAGTTTTACAGGGGAGTTCATCCTGATTTTAAACCAGGGAGTTTACTCTTTTATGTATGTTCAGGCCTTCTTCTCCCTGTGTTAGTTTATTTTAAAGGAGAGGGGGTTATCCCTTCAGTTTTAACAGTAATTATTTTTATAATTTTTTTCTGGCAGTTTCTTAAGCTAAAAGTTAATCGGGCTCTCCTTGATATTTCTCTTTCATTAAAGGGGATTCTCTATATAAGTTTCCTTTTTTCTTATATTATAATTTTAAGAGGGATTCCTCATCTGGGAGATAAATTAGTCATAACTATTTTTTTTGTTACCTGGATGGGGGATACGGGAGCTTACTTTGTGGGAAGATTTTGGGGAAAACACAAGCTCCTGCCCATCTATAGTCCTCATAAGTCAAAGGAGGGTTTTGGAGGTGCTATTTTATTAAGTTTAACTGCTATGCTGATTTCAAGGCTATGGCTTTCTTTATCTCTTTCTCACACTGTTATTTTAGGGTTTCTTATAGGAGGAGCAGGACAAATGGGAGACTTTTTTGAGTCTATGCTGAAGAGAGGGTTGAAAATAAAGGACTCTGGGAATATTTTGCCCGGACATGGAGGGATCCTGGATAGATTTGATAGTTTACTTTTCACTGTCCCTCTGTTTTACTATTATATTAAATATTGTGTAAATATGTAATGAGTAATATGTGATGTGTGATATGTTAACGAGATCAACGAAATAAACGAAATGAACGTCGCACGAAACAAACGAGATAAACGAAAATGATGCTTACCCTTGTTTTTGTTATTGTAATTTTTTTAATCTTAATTTTTCCCCATGAACTGGGACATTTTTTATCAGCCAAAGCCTCGGGGATGAAAGTGGAAAAATTCTCTATTGGTTTTGGTCCTAAAATATGGGGGAAAAAGATAAAGCATACTGAATATGTAATTTCTGCTATTCCTCTCGGAGGATATGTAAAAATAGCAGGCATGGAACCAGGAGAGAAGGACATAGAGGAGGGATTTCAATCTAAATCTTTGTGGAAGAGAATTGTGGTAATTTTATCAGGTTCAGCAATGAACTACTTGACCAGTGCTGTTTTATTGGCAATCATTTTTATGATTGGGTTTGAAACGTATAATTTTAACACTACAGTAGTGGGAGGAATTATTCCTGATTCTCCTGCTGTCTCGGCCGGCATTAAACCAGGGGATAAAATTCTTGAGATAAATGGTAAAAAAATAACTAATTGGGGACAAATAGCTACCTTTGTTAACCAGGATGAACAAGAAACTTTGATATTAAAGATTCAAAGAGAGAAAGATATTTTAACTATTCCTGTAAAGCCTGAATTTAACCCTGAGGAAAATAGAAGCTTAATTGGAATTTCTGTTCCTGTTATTTTTACGCGATACAATCCTTTGGTTTCTCTCGGTAAAGGTATTAAAGAAATAGGCCAGTTAACCTGGTTAATTATAAGCTCTCTTGGTAACATGATTATAGGAAAACTACCTGCTGAATTTTCTGGTCCTGTAGGAATCGTTAGATATGTATCTCAAACAGCAAAAATGGGAATAGTTCCTTTTCTTTTCTTAGCTGCTCTTCTGGGGGTAAACTTAGGATTATTTAACCTTTTCCCTATTCCTGCCCTTGATGGCGGAAGACTTGTGTTTTTATTGATAGAGGGGATCAGAAGAAAACCTATACAAATGGAAAAGGAGGCATTGGTCCACTATATAGGTTTTATTATTTTAATTAGCTTAATGTTTTTGGTAACCTATCGAGATATTTTAAGAATGGTAAAATAAATGAAGGTTCTATTATCAGGCAATGAGGCTTTAGCTGAGGGAGCTGTAAGGGGAGGATGTCGTTACTATTTTGGTTATCCCATTACTCCCCAATCAGAAATCCCTGCTTATATGTCTAAGAGGCTTAGAGAAGTAGGGGGAGTTTTTCTTCAAGCAGAAAGTGAATTAGCTGCTATAAATATGGTTTATGGAGCCTCAGCAGCAGGGGCTCGAGCAATGACTTC
>JAUWJM010000043.1 GCA_030607715.1 Candidatus Aerophobota bacterium | reverse complement strand
CATATATAATCACCTCCTGGTGTATAATAGATTTTGGTACCCTACTAAATTTTTATTAAACAAAGTAGGGCAGTAGACATTATACAATCTACCTATCCACCTTTATTATTTGCGTAATATTTGATATTATAGGTAAAAACTATTCCTTGCTTAAAAGGCAAAATACTAAGTTTCCAATAATCTATTAATTAATTGCAGCAGATTATAACATTTCCTGCAATAATACAAAAAAATTTTATGCTCTTTCAGTAAAGTTTTAGTTTCTTAGTCTGATATTTTTTATAGAAAGCATCTTATATATTTTATGTTTTAAGATATTCATAGGAGATTATTTTCTCTGTTAGAGCAAACTTTTGTTTGCCGATAGGGAACAACTATAGGAGGGAACCCTGTCAAACGCAGAGATAGCTACTCTCGCAAAAGGAATACACTAAAATCTTATATAAATGAAGTTATATTCTATGAGGTAGTTTAAGAACTCTTGTTCCTGTATTTTTAACCTATTTCAACTACCAAAATTTCAAACAACCCACTTGGTGGGTAGAGGCAAGTCTAATCGCCCTCTGTGAAGCAAGAGTTAAAAAGCGATCGAGAGGCTAAAGCCTCCCCTACCCGGACGGAGAACTTTAATGAGCTCATTATATCATATTTTTCGATTATGTCAACCCCCGCCTAAATTTTTGTTACAATGATACTGCAAACTTTTCTTATGAGCAAAAAATATTCCTCGGTGGGTAGGGGCGACTTTAGTCGTCCTTTGTAAAGTAAGACTTGAAAGCTATTGGGAGGCTAAAGCCTCCCCTACCCGGACGGAGAACTTTAATGAGCTCTTTAGTTATGTCATTAATAAATAATCTCGTTTGTATTTCAAATCAATATTTGCCATATTCATAAGCAGCCTCAAGCATAGCAACTACATTCTCGGGAGGAACATCAGCAAGAATATTGTGAATTTGATTAAATACAAATCCTCCATTTTTAGCAAATACATCAATTCTTCTTTTAACGTCTTCCTTTACCTTGTCTGGTGAGGCAGTTGATAAAACATACTGGGTATCACATCCTCCACCCCAAAATGTAATATCTTTACCAAATTCTTCTTTTAATCTTTCAGGTTCCATATTGGCTGTTGTTGTTTGGACAGGATTTAATATATCAACTCCGGCATCTATTAGATCTGGAATCAACTCATAAATGGAACCACAGGAATGCAAAAATATCTTGCAGTTACTGTTATTATGAACAAAGTCCCACATCTTTTTATACCCTGGCTTAAATATCTCTCTAAACAAATCTGGGGACATAAAAGGCCCATTTTGTGAACCAAGATCATCTCCGACCTGGAGGATATCTACGTATTCGCCAACGCCCTTTAATACTCTATCAAGCAGCCTAAGGTATCTTTGAACCAGAAAATCAAGTAATCTTTTTACCCCTTTTTTGTCTAAATAAATATCACACAAGAAATTCTCTATCCCCCTTAAAAATGTTCCTGTTTCAAATAAATTACATCCCACCGCTAACATAATTGAATAATCTGTTGTCTGGTAAAGCTCTTTTATATTGTTGATAAATAATTTATACTGTTCATCATCAAATATATCAAGGTGCCAGGGAGGGAAGGGAATCGCCCACATGTTCTTAACTATATCTTTCTCATCAAAATTATCTGGAATTGCAGGAAGGTCTCCATATACCCAGTATGCTTGATCTACATACAGAGAAGTTTTAGGTTTTTTGCCTAAAACAAGGTTATTTTTATCTTTAAGTAAAACAGTTAAGTCCTTATCTATCTGTATATTTAAGTAATTTGGTATCAAGCATTTTGAATTATCATTAAGCGTCCACTCTCTCCAGTTATCATCTGATTTCAAGAATGCCTGTCCGGCATCTATGGCATCTATATAAAACATATCCATAATTTTCTTTTCTGGATAGGCAAGCTGCTGCAAAAAATCATACATCCTGACAGGTCCTTTTGTTAGGCCTAATTTTTTACGTAACTTATTATAGGCAATTGTAGCAATGCCAGTGGAGCGCATTGCTCCAAGGTCAATGGGCACTCTATCCGCTTCCTTATGATTAATTGCCATTTTAACTCTTTCACGTGAAGTCATTATTAGTCTCCTTTAACTCATCTTATTTTCACCTACTTACTACTCCTAAATATACTACGCCAATAATAAAAACTATCATTAAAATCAATTCTCATATTTCTTGCCTTCTACAAATTATTTAAAATATAGGCTAACATTTTCTCACTATACATTAAAGCAATCTCATAACTATGTCCACAGAAAGAATAAATATCTATCTTTTTTTCTGATTTAATATGATTATAAACAGCAAATGCTGTAGAAGGTGGACAACACGTATCCCTCAAGCCAACCGAAATAAATACTTTTGCCTTTATATTTTCACAAAGATTTAAATTATCAAAATAGCTCAATGTCTCATACATTTCTCTTTCTCTTTCTGGATATCTATTAGCGATAAATTTAAACTCATTATAGGTAATATTTTCAAATAACTCAGCTATTTCTACCCCCCTTTCAAAATGACAAAGATAAGGTATTTCAGCTATCACCAATTTTACTCTATTATCTAAAGATGCAGTTGCTAAAGAAAGTCCTCCGCCCTGACTTGCTCCGGTAACACATAAACGATTTATATCTATTACTTCCTGGGTTGACAAAAAATCAACAGCTCTCACGCAATCCATATATACACCACGATAATAATAATCATCCTTACTGAATATCCCTTTAGTCATATATCCACTAACAGAGGGAGGGGGATATACTTTATTATCAATACTTTCTCCGCTTTGCCCTCTCACATCTACTGCCATAACAGCAGAACCGAGAAAAACCCATTTTAAATATTCATTAATCGGTCCCTTATTGCCATTATATCCATGAAAGAACAGTATTGTCGGAAATGGATTATCTCCCCTCTTGGGAGTTAAATAATATCCGCATATTTTAGCTCCGCCAAAACCATCATAAAAAACCTTATACACATTGATGTCTTTAACAATATAATCCACTTTTTTCAGTGCATAATTTAACGGTTCTGAATCTGAAATTGCTCTTGTTTTTCTCCAGAAATCATCAAAGTCATCTTTTTTTGTTAATTCAGGCTTATATTTTTTTAACTCTTTTAATGGCATATCTACTAACATAATAATCTCCTTGTATTAAAAGGATTTCAATCAGAAATAGATATCGGATACTTTCCAAATTCCTTTACAGCCTTTATCATGGTCCAGAAAATATCCGGAGATACTCCACTGTGTATACAATTGCTGGAGCTAAAAATATGACCTCCTTCAGGAGAGGCTATTTTTATAATTTTCTTTACCTGCTCTATTACTTCTTCCCTGCTTCCAAAAGTTAGGAGATGTGCACAATCTATATTCCCTAAAATAACAATCTTATCGCCGTATTTCCTTTTAATCCAGCCAATATCCATGCCGGCCTGAGGTTCGATACTATGAAGCCCATCTATTCCCACCTCATATACCAGCATATCCAACAGCACAGTGGTATTTCCATCAAGATGTTTTATATAAGGCACATTATAATGATGACACTCCTCAACTATTCTTTTTAAATGAGGAACCATAAATCTTTTAAACATTTTTGGAGAAAATAGAGGCCCTTTTCCATAGCACCAGTCTACAGCTCCCAGAATCCCATCCACACCCATCTCAAGTTGGGCTTTCAGTATGGGCATTACCCCCTGGGTGGTTGCTTCCATATATCTTTCCACTAATTTTGGTTCATCAACCATAGCCTGGAGAAAAAGTGGATAATAGGGAAGAAAAGTAGGGCAGGCAATATCTGCTGCCCCCAGCACAAACATTCCATCTTTTTTTTCTTTCTCACTTTCCACAGCTATTTTAATTGATTCCAGTCCATCTTGAAGGCATTGATGAAGAGGAGTGATCTTTGCCCTTTCCAGATAATCTACATATCTGCGCAGTTGTTTAATTCCTCCTTCTTTTATACAATCAGTAACAGTAACACAGGTATCACTTTCTTCTTCGTATTTTTCTATGGACCAAAAACCATGCTCTTTACTCTCAATGCGAAAGGTATTTTTCTCAATTTCCTCAATAGCAACATCAAAGATATAATTGGCAGTAATGTTATCAGAAAGCCCCATCTCTACAGGGGCAAGATACTCGGTCGGTCTGAACCAGAACATATCAAAACCTACTTTACTGTACATCTCCAGCATTCCCTCTACATTCTCTCTAATAATGGGTCTTCTTGCCTTTCCTCCCTCCATAGCAGCTCTTATACCAGCCACTTTAGCCTCACCAGTGCCAAATCCTGTAATTCTTTTGCCTAACACGCTTTTTAGAACAGGGTTAGCTACGGTAAGTTCAAAAATGGGCACTCTATCCGCTTCCTTATGAGAAAAAGTCATCCCTATCCTTTCTTTCCTGGTCATTTCTCTCCTCTTAAATTAAAGCATTTATTTTTCATATTTACCATAAAATTTTTGACATTACCAATTAAAGAGTAATGTCAAAAGTTATTTCTTCTTTTTGTAATTGGTAGCCGCAGGCTTTAGCCTGCGAAAAACCAACGCAACTTAAAAGTTGCGGCTACATACTTTTTGTTAATAAGTCATTGCGAGCAATAGCGAAGCAATCTAATTTTTTATATTTTCATTCATGTTATTTTTGACATTACTCTCCTTATGGAAGGGAGTTAAGGGGAGGATGAAGGTCTGCACTACATTGTTAGCTTTGTAAGAAAACTCTATTTCTCCCTTTGCCAAAAAAAGGTTTCCCCTAAGAATACGATTACATTCTACATGATTTGACTCGCGAAGCCTGTCGGCCTCACTGTCGTTCGCTTTGCCCCCTTTTCATTCACTGAATGCTCATCGGCTCGGCTTCAAATCCTTCCAGTTAAAAAATAAAAACGGAGAGGGAGGGATTCGAACCCTCGAAGCACCTTTATAAGCACTTAATCGCTTAGCAGGCGACCGCTTTCGGCCACTCAGCCACCTCTCCAGTTAAGTTTCCCTTAAAGCAAAATCACTTGTAGCTTAGAAGTTTAATGAGCTTCTTTTATTAATTCTCTAAATCTATTTAAAAAATTTGTATGCCAAATAAATGTTGCATTGCAAGACCTGACCCCATTTACTGGCACGCTTGGGGGGACTCGAACCCCCAACCTACGGACCCGCAATCCGTTGCTCTATCCAATTGAGCTACAAGCGCAACATTTTTTTAAAAGTATCGGTATTTATAATATACACCTTAACAATAAAGTCAAGAATCTATTGTTCCAATTTATTAAATTTGACAAAATTTTTACTTATGATATAAAAAATGAGGATAAGATTATGGAAGATGTAACTAGTGCAGACTATATAATTATTAAGGCTCTGGAAAGAGGGGTCACTATTATTGGACTTACCCGGGGAGATATCACCAAAGTTCTTCACACCGAAAAGCTGGATAAAGGTGAGCTTTTAATAGCTCAATTTACTGAACACACCTCAGCCATTAAGATTAGAGGAAAAGCAGAGATTATCACCAAATATGGGAAAATTTTTCTAAAAGAAGAATAATTATTCAGCCACGAATTTACACGAATAGACACAAATGTTATTAATTGCGGAAAGAGAGAAATTGAATACAAAAGAATTATTCACCACAGGTTTATCCAACGGGGTAAAAAGACAAACCTGAATAGTTACAAAATTTGTATGCCAAATAAATGTTGCATTGCAAGACCTGACCCCATTTATTAAGGAGGATAAAAATTGGAAAAACAATCTTTTTCGTTTTTAAAAAAATTAATGGATACTCCAAGTCCATCTGGTTTTGAACAACCTATTCAGCGATTAGTTAGAGAAGAATTTAAAAAATTTGCTGATGAGGTAAAAACTGATGTTCATGGTAATGTTATGGGGATGAAAAACACTGATGGTTATCCCCGAATAATGCTGGACGGTCACTGTGATGAAATTGGATTTATGGTGAAGTATATAGACAAAAATGGATTTATATACTTTTCCCCTATTGGAGGAATAGACCCTCATATTGTGCCTGGTCAAAGAGTTAAGATTTATACCAAACAAGGCCCTATATTAGGGGTAGTGGGGAAAAAACCAATTCATGTTATGAAAAAAGAAGAGCGAGAAAAAGTAGTTGAATTCTCTCACCAATGGATTGATATAGGAGTTGGTAGCAAAAAAGAGGTAGAGAAAATCCTTGAAATAGGAGATTCTATCACCTTTGCTCCCGGTTTAGAAAAGATGCAGGGAGATTTAGTGGTAAGTAGGAGTTTTGATGATAAAATGGGAGTCTTTGTAATTTGCCAGGTTTTAAAAGCTCTATCAGACCAGACAATTGAGGCATCTGTTTTTGCTGCTTCCACGGTTCAAGAAGAGATTGGTTTAAGAGGAGCGCAAACAGCAGCTTATTCTATTAATCCTCAAATTGGGATAGCTATAGACGTGGATATAGCTACTGATTTTCCAGAAATAAATAAAAAAAAGGAAGGGGATATCCGTATAGGCAAGGGAGCAGTCATCTATAAAGGCCCTAACATTAATCCAAAAGTAGGAGAAATGCTTATTCAAACAGCCAAAGAGAAAAAAATTCCCTATCAGTTAGCTGGGGTGAGTCGAGCTACCCCTACCGATGCTAATGTTATCCAGCTCAGCCGTGCTGGAGTGGCTGCTGGTTTGGTTTCTGTTCCCACAAGATATATACATACTCCAGTAGAGGTTCTATCCTTAAGTGATATTGAAAGTGTGGTGAGACTCTTAGTTTGCTTTATAAATCAGGTAAAAAAAGAAATGAGCTTTATTCCAGGATAACAAAGCTAAAACCCGAGACTGAGGGAAAATCGATGAGTATTACCTAACTCTTTATTATTAGAAAAAGCATAATCAAAATTAGCCTGTTTTATTCCTTCTTCCTTCAATTTTAACTGAAAACCCATACCTATAGAAAAAATTAAATCAGCATCTTTTTGAAATATCTTCATAATTCCTGCCCTTAGTCTAAAATTAGGAGATATTCTCCATTCTCCTCCCAGATGTATCCTTTTGAGTAAATCTTTAAAAGAAGCATCCAGATCCGCCGCTAAAAGATATTTAGGGGAAAACTTCCAGGCAAAACCAAGTTTTAAATTGGAAGGAATCTGTTCCTTTCTCCCTGTGCTCCAGTTTATCTGAGAAAATATATCTTGAAAATTAATCCCCGAGGATAGCTTCTTTCCTTTATTCAGGTATCCTAAATCTACACTGTAACCACTGGCATTCTCTCCGAGAACAAATTGTCTTAAATACTTCAAGCTAACTCCCCAACTGCTAAATTTATCCCTTAAAGTTGAGTCTTTGGGGTGAAATATGTTGGCATAGGAATAAGCCCATAGATCAAACTCCCATTTTTCTGGCTCCAGATTAGCGGATAAATGGTTCCAGACTATCCCTCCACTTCCCATAGTTGAGGTTGGCTCAACAAAAGCTAAAAAGCTATGTTTCAGTAATCCCAATCCGTACAGATCGCTGTATGTTGATCCTAACTGACTGTTAGAAAGCTGAATAAGTCCAGCAGGGTTAAAGTAGCAGGCACTGTAATCATCGGCTACTGATACAAAGGCTCCTCCCATTCCCATAGCTCGAACACTGATGGGTAAATTAGTAAAACCACTATCCAGAACATTAAGGTAATTAGCATAAGAGGAAAAAATACTACCATTCAAAAAAATAAGGCAAATAAAAACCACCATTAAGATTAGCAATTTTTTCTTCATCACCTTCTTCTTCTTTGATTGCCAGTGATGTCAAAGCTTAACCACAGAGAACATAAGTAACTGTAATAAGTAATAAGGTTTTTACACATTACACATTACCTATCACTTATTGCCCTTCGCCTTTATATGATAATAAAAGAGAAATATCAGCGTCTATCCGCGGCTGAATAATTACATTTTTTCTTGTGATATGTCTGTACCCGGTAGACAAAAGTTCTTACCTTATTTAAATAGTTAGCCTGGTGAGAACCATCATAGGTAAGATTAAGTATAGGGAATCCAGGATAATCTTTCTCTATTTGTGTCATTGTAGCCACAGTTATATTACCTGGCATACAGGTAAAAGGCATTACATTAACTACGCCATCTCTTTTTCTGTAGATAGAGTGTAAAGTTTTTCCTATGGTTAAAATAGCCTCTCCCCTTAAAGAGCGATGTAGATATTTTTCACCCATTTCAAGAACTTCTTGTACTTCAGGCTCCTCATATCCTTTTATAATTTCCTTGAAAGGAGAAGCTAATTTTTTTTCTATCATTTCTTGAAACAAATTTCTGATTCTATTTTTAATAAATTCCCGCCATTTTCTTTCTTTCAAACTAACCTCTTTATACATCTCATTGGTATACATAAACCACTCCCGCATTGAAGCCAGTTCCACCCTTAATCCATATTTTTCCAGCTTATCCATAATAAACTCGTTGGCAAAAGGATTGTGTCGGACGAATATCTCACCCACTACAGTCACTGTGGATCGGTCAGTTTTTTCCCTTTTTATTTTTTTAAAAGATCTCGCCGCCTCTTCCATTATACTGACTACACCTTTTCCTTCCCTAATTCTTTGGCGAACTTTATCTCTATATTTCAGATATATTTTATTGGTTTCTCCTTTATTTACCTCATCCGGTCTTATTAATCTTTGAACTTTGCGCAATATATCTATAGCTACAATTCCCTCCCAGGCTAATTTGGTAAACTTCACCCCCAGACCTGCATAGCTATTCTCAGAATCTAAGGCCAGAATAGGTATGTTTTCATAGCCAGCTCTTCTTAGTATCTGCTCTTGAAAAGCACGATACTGTCCAAACCTGCAAGGTCCCTGTGCTGTTCCCATAAAGAAGGCACACTCATCAGGAGAAAAACCATTGTTTTTAATTGTTTTAATCATATCCCCTACATTTAAAACACAGGGATAGCACTCTCTGCCAGTAGTATATTTTTGTCCCTCTCGCAGTGTTTCAGAATCACTTACCTTCATAACTTTAGCCCTCTTTCCCAAAGCCTCAAGAGCAGATTCAAGAGCATAGGAATGATCATCCATATAGGGAATATACATTGTCCTTTTCTCATCAGGCAGGCTCGCCCTGGACAGAAGAGATTTAGCCTTAGAGAATTTTTTCTCCAGAACTTCCCTGTTTTTAACACTATCCCAAAAAGCCTCTAAGCGAGTTATAACACCGGCCTCAGCACTATGTTCATCGATTTGAAGTTCCAGCCAGGGTCTGTCCATCTCTTCACCAAAGTACTTGCTAATAAAGGAATCTGGCCCACAGGCAAAATTGGTAATATAAATAGGGTAAAGATTATCTGTTTCTCTTATTTTTCGAGCTGCGGCTAAGATTTTTTGTCCATAACTCCAGTACATATTAGGATAATCCTGAGAGATTATGGAAGGCTCTAAATCCAGAAAATCTACCGGCATAGGAAACATTCCTAACTCTCTCATTTTTTTAGCTAAGTCTAAGTTAAGTCCTGGATCATAACCATTGTAAGGTCGAGATACTATAACAAATGCTTTTTGTCCATTTAATTTTTCTAAAACTTTCCTACCTTTTTTCTTTAAATTACTATAAAATTGAGTTTGAACTTCCCTGGCTATCTTAATAGCCCTTTTAACTTCAAGTGGATTTTCTTTTAACTCACCGCCTATCTTCTTCAGGGATTTTTCTATCCCTCCTTCTCTTAAGGATAATTTGGGTTCAAGTATTTCTGTGGAATAGCTTTCTCTATTTATACTTGAATTGACAAAATAAGGTAAGGCCTGAGACCAGGGACAATCATAGCTCCTCTTTAATTCTTTACTCTCTTTTTCAAAATCAATTAGACTGGGTAGGAATAAATAATCAACCTTTTTTTCTAAGAGATTTAACACATGACCATGGGCAACCTTTATAGGAAAACATATATCGGCGGTTACAGCTTCTACACCTTTGTGTATAATATCATCATTAGTTTCATCTGAAAGAACCACCTCATAGCCAAGCTCAGAAAAGAAACTATCCCATAAGGGGAAAAGTTCAAAATTAAAAAGAGCACGAGGTATACCAATTTTTTTACCCTTTACCTTTTTCCTCTTATTTTTTTTGCCAAGCCAGAGTTTCTCCCTTTCCTTAAAGAGATCAGGAATTTTCTTTATCTTTTTAACTTTTTCTTTTTCACTGTGTTTTCCACATCGGTCTCCATAAGTTAAGGGCTTTTCCTCTCCTTTAATCCAGACCTGATTAACCAAGCAGTGATTTGGACAACCATCGCATTCAAAGGATTTCATTTGATACTTTACTTTACTTAAGCCAAACCCCTTAAATTTACTTTCTCCAACTGTTTCCTCCATGGCTACAATAGCTGCTCCAATTGCTCCTAAAACTTCATTATGAAGAGGGACAGTTATTTTCCTTCCCAGAATCTTTTCAAAACCAGCTACTACTGACCTGTTGCAGGCTGTTCCTCCCTGGAAGAATATATTATCACCAATTTTTCTGTTTTCTACAACCTTATTTAAATAATTGTAGGCTATTGAATAAGCTAAGCCAGCTACTAAATCGGGAATGGGAAATCCTCTTTGTAGATGTTCAATTAGGGATGATTCCATAAATACAGTGCATCTATCCCCTAAATCAGCTGGATTATCACTGGAAAATGCTATCTCCTCAAATTCTCTTTTAATATTTATCTTTAGTGTTTCTGCCTGCTCTTCTAAAAAGGAGCCTGTTCCAGCAGCGCAGACTTTATTCATAGTGAAATCAACTATCACCCCATTTTTTAAACTAATGAACTTGGAATCCTGGCCCCCAATTTCAAAAATAGTATCTACACTAAAATCTATATTTAAAGCTCCTTTAGCTTGAGCAGTAATTTCATTCTTAATTACATCAGCTCCTATAAAAGCTCCTATCATATACCTTCCCGAGCCTGTGGTTCCTGCTCCCTTTATTTTAACCTTTCCCCTTACTTTTTCTTCTACTTCTCTTAACCCATCTTGCACAACCTTAATGGGTTTACCTGCCGTGGGAAGATAACTTTTAGCAATAACTCGTTTTTCACTATCTATTACTACTACATTAGTGCTTACCGATCCTATATCTACACCTAAATAAGCATCTATTAATTTTCCATCTGAGGGAAATTTATAATCTTTTTCCTCTGGCGATGGCTTTCCCTTTTTGTAGTCCAGGGATAATTTTGGCAGGTTTTCTCTCTTGTGTCCTGATGGAAAATCCTTATCCAGATTACTTAAATTAAACTCTTTTGCACCCTTGTCCTCTCTTAAAGATAAAGCTACTCCCAGGGCTCCTGTAGAGTAAAAATGCTGGGGAACTATTATATTTTTTTTTAAGATTTTTTTAAAAGCTACCTGCATGCCCCTATTAGCTGCTACTCCTCCCTGAAAAGATATAACCTCAGAGAATTCCTTGCCCCGAGCAACACTACTTTTATAGCCTCTTGCTAAAGACTCACATAATCCCATAGCTATATCTCTCATTGGAGTGGCTTTTTGCTGCAGATGAATCATATCGGTTTTAGCAAAAACAGCGCATCTTCCAGCAAGACGAGCAGGATTAGTAGATTTCAAAGATTTTCGGGCAAACT
>JAUWJM010000161.1 GCA_030607715.1 Candidatus Aerophobota bacterium | reverse complement strand
TTACTCTCTTTCCCGTTTTGTATTTGAAAAATGGAAAAACAAGGATATCGCTACCTGGATTTTATCTCTTAGAATGATGCCCCCAGCAGTAATACTCATTCCTATATTTCTTATGATGCGAACACTTACCCTTTTAGATACCTGGAGAAGCCTTATTCTTGCCCATATTCTTTTCAATTTACCTTTAGCTGTGTGGTTAGCAATGGACTTCTTTAATGAGCTTCCCAAAGAGATGGAAGAGTCAGCTTTAATAGATGGATGTTCTCTATGGGGCGCTTTTATCAGGATAACTCTTCCTCTCTCTTCTTCTGGTTTAGTAGCTATTTACATACTTAGTTTTATTTTCTCCTGGGGTGAGTTTTTATTTGCTGTAAGCCTTACCTATAACCGAGCGGTAACTTTTCCTGTGCAGATTACAAGTTTATTCTTAAGCACTGAGGGGTTACAATTTCCTCGGGTTTCTGCTTTAATCTTAGTAGCAGTTATTCCTCCCCTGATGCTGGCCATTCCTCTGTCTAAATATTTAATACGAGGTTTAACTCTTGGTGCGGTAAAGGGTTAGACGGATCAAAACCAGTAAATACGTATTTTTAGAGATGAGAGACCAAAGGCCATAAATTACTGGAGATTGCTCAATGTTTGAAGTCATATGTATGGGTGAGATGGTGGTGGATATGTTTTGCTCAGAGGTTGGAATTCCATTAGAAAAGGCTACCTCTTTTATAGCTATACCGGGGGGTGGAATTGCTAATGTAGCCATTGGATTAAAGAAACTAAAAGTCAAATCTGGTTTTATAGGGAAGGTGGGAAATGATCACTTTGGAAGTCTTTTAGCAAGAACACTTACTGAGTATGGAGTTGATACAAGCGGGTTAAGATTTACTAACCAGGCTCGCACTACCTTAGTTTTTGTTTCTAACACACAGAATGGGGAAAGAAATTTCGTATTTTCCCGTCATCCTGGAGCTGATATGAAATTAGCCCCGGAAGATATAGATGAATCGCTAATCTCAAAGGCAAGTATATTTCATTTTGGGTCAATAAGTATGAGTGGCGATCTATCTTTATCTGCTACGATTCGCTGCCTTGCATATTCCCATAAGTACCATCTCCTGATATCTTTTGATCCAAATCTTCGTCCTCAGATATGGACAGATCTCAAGCAGGCTAAAGAGAGGATCAAAGAAGGAATAAAGAAATCTGACTTAGTAAGAATGAATACTGAAGAGCTTGAATTTGTGACTGGAACAAATGATGTCAGGAAAGGAAGTAATAAAATTTTAAGTTTTGGTCCCAGAACAGTAATAATTACAGATGGAGAACATAGTAGTTTTGCAAATACGGGCAGACTATTTAGGTTTGTGAAAACTCCTAAGGTTCGGGTAGTGGACACTACAGGATGTGGAGATGGTTTTACTGCAGCAATTTTATCAAGGGTTGTCCATTGGAAAAAGAAAGGCAAATGCATTTGGGATCTTAACATTGATGAAATTGATGATATTTTAATGTTTGCCAATGCTGCTGGAGCTTTAACTGCTACAAAAAAAGGGGTTATTCCCTCTTTGCCTATATATGCTGAACTTCAGCAATTTCTGAGAAAATACTCTAAATCATAGGAGAGAGGTGAAAAACCCATATGTTGTAGCGGTCCGGTTTACCGGACCAGTTAATAAAGCGGGTTTCATGAATGAAACCTCTACAAAAAAACACTTTTTCACTTCTCTCCTCTAGTTGTGAATAAACAAAGGTGAGTGGATTTTAACAAAAAATTAACATTTAAATTATTTCTTTGAGGAGGTATCTTATGGATTTTCAAACTTTGCAAAACCAGGTTTGTCAGGAGATAACATCAGCTTTATCTAAAGTAAAAGATGAGGAGATCGATGAACTTATAGATGTTCTTCTCTCAGCAGAAAAAGTGTTTGTGATGGGGGTAGGTCGGGTTATGCTTATGATGCAATCCTTTGCTAAAAGAATAAAGCACATGGGAATAGATTCCTACGTGGTAGGGGAAACAGTGATACCAGCCATATCAAATAAAGATGTGCTGTTGGCTGGGTCAGGCTCAGGAGAAACTATTACCTCTGTGACGGTTGCTCAATTGGCTAAGAAATTTGGGGCTAAAGTTGCCCTAATTACCGCAGCAAAAGATTCAACTCTAAAGAAAATAGCGGATATTTCGGTAAGGATTCCATCTACTACCAAACGAAGACTTATGAAATTAAAGACCCCTGATGAGCCTACTTCTGCGCAGCCTATGACTAATCTTTTCGAACAAGCTCTTCTTATATTTGGTGATTGCCTAAGTATGATTCTTCAAAAAAAACTTAACCTTAGTGAAGAAGAGATGTGGAAAGCTCACGCCAATTTGGAGTAAAATAGGAGGTTCGTTTATGGGTTTAATAAAGATTTCTCCCTCAATGATGTGTGCTGATTTAACCAGACTTGGGGAAGAGGTTCAAGCTTTAACAAAGGCTGGCGTAGATCGAATGCATTTTGACATAATGGATGGAAATTTTGTACCCAGTATTGGGCTAAGCTACTTAGAAATTAAGGCATTGCGATCTTTGACTTCTATTCCTTTTGAAGTTCACCTGATGATGATTAATCCTATAAAATACGTGGAAGTATTTATCAAAGCAGGAGGAAATATTATCTGTGTTCACCCTGAATCATGCGCAAATATCTATGAGGTAATCCAGGAAATTAAAGAAGAAGGTGGAAGGGCGGGAGTTGCTTTAAATCCAGCTACTCCTATATGTGCGATTGAAAATATACTAACGGATTTAGATATAGTTTTACTGATGATGGTGAACCCCGGTCGCAAGACTCCCGGAGTAAAAGGTGCTGATTATGTTCCAGCAGTACTGGACAAAGCCCTTTGTCTTAGAAAAATAATTCAGAAAAGGAGACTTAATATAGATATTGAAGCAGATGGGAGTGTAAATGAGAAATCTATTGTTAATATGGCCAATGCAGGCGTTAATACATTTGTCATAGGTTCAGCCATATTTGATGAAAAGGGTCTTAAGAGGGATAAAATTTGTAACTTACGTAATAGGGCAGAAAAAGCTTTTTCTGAATGGAACCCTACAAAAATTTGAACTCATTTTTACCGCAAAATATAGAAGGAAATTGTTATGGCAGTGAAAATTCCACTGGAACATCCTGAGCCAAATATAAAAGACTTTAAAGAAGTTATTTTAAGAAGGAAAGCTTCTCGACGGGTTCCCTTTATAGAAATTCACGTTGATAAGGAAGTTATTAGGTATATAACAGAGAGGAAACTAAGAAAGAAATGGATAGAACCTTCTCTTGGCGATAGAAAAGCTGAAGAGGAGTATCTAAAAAATTATATTGAGTACTGGTATCGTTTAGGTTATGATGGAATTCGGGTTAGTGGAGACTTCCGCCTTTCAGCGGGTTTAGTTTTCAAAAAGAAAGTGAGGAAAGGAAAAGATAGAGGTTCTCTTTCTCAGGAGAGAAACTGGGCTGAGGAAGGCAAGGGAATGATAAGTTCCTGGGAAGATTTTGAAAAATATCCCTGGCCTTCCCTTGATGCAATAAACTTGTGGTCCTTTGAATTTATTTCTAAAAATTTGCCGGAAGGAATGGGAATTTTTGGTTGTCCTTGTATGGGTATTTTAGAGATTGTCGAAAATGAACTTTTGGGATATGAAAATCTTTGCTATCTCCTATACGATAATCCTGGGTTGGTTAAAGCAACATTTAATAAAGTGGGAGAATTAATTTATGGATGGTATAAAAAAATTATCGGGTGGGAAAAATTAATCGGTTTTTTCCAGGGAGATGATATGGGTTTTAAAACTGCTACCCTTTTTTCTCCAGAGTTTTTG
>JAUWJM010000002.1 GCA_030607715.1 Candidatus Aerophobota bacterium | reverse complement strand
TAATTTCTTAATTTTATTAAGATTGGTTTCCATAACCATCTGCCAAAATTACCATGATAATTGGAAATGATTGTGATTTGTCTCTTCAATCTGTTTTGCGCAGCGACATGGTTTATTGGAGAGCTTCTGTGGCTACACTTCAAGGATTAAAGAGCCAACAGGAAGGTGATGCCTATACCTTTGGTTAAATTATCCGGGGATTACTTTGTTTATCTTGAATTGAGACCTCCACTTTGTTTCCTGGTAATTTTGAGTCAGGCATTAATATATCACATTTCCCTTCTTTGTCAATTCTCTTACCCTAAAAGAAGCCTTTTATCCATTCTTTAATTCTTATTCCCAATTTCTCCTTGAAGAAAAGCTCCTCCCGTTTCTTTAATCCATAGAGAATTAGCCCTACTCCTGTAGCATACAGAGGACTACGAAGCTGTTTGAGACCTTTTATTCGTGGATAACCTATCCGTGTTGGTAAACCCAGCTTCTCCTCTGCTTTTTCTTTAATCCCTGTCAGCAAGGAACTTCCCCCGGTAAGAACTATGCCTGATGTCACCAGATCTTTGTATCCACTTTTTTTTAATTTCTGATCAACCAGTTCAAATATCTCTTCCACTCTTAACTGAATTATTTGAATTAACCTGGATTTTTTTTCTGTATAAATTCCTCTTCCAGCAACTCCTTTTACCTGGATAGATTCATCTTTATCTAAATAATCTAAAGAAGCTGCTCCATATTTAATCTTAATTTCCTCGGCTCTTTCTCTGGTAGTATGAAAGCCAACAGCAATGTCATTGGTAATATGGTTTCCACCTACAGGCAGAACACTGGTAAACTTCATGCCTTCTTCCAGAAAGATGGCCACATCTGTGGTTCCTCCTCCTATATCTAAGAGCGCCACTCCCAGGTCCTCTTCCTCCGGCATAAGTGTGGATATTGCGGAGGCTAAGGATTGTAGCACTACACCTTCGGATTCATAGCCAGCTTTTTCTACACTGATCTCAATATTCTGGCGATGAGCTGAGGAGGCAGTAACAAGATGAACTTTTGCCTGCAAGTGAGCTCCTACCATTCCTATTGGATCTTTTATTCGATTCTGTCCATCAACAATATAATCCAGGGGAAGCACATGGATGATCTTTCGCTCGGGAGGAAGAACAATAGAGGAAGATTCCTTTAATACCCTTTCTATCTCACGAGGAGTAATAATATGGTCCTGGTTCTTTACCTTAATAAAACTTTGGTTATCTCTTCCTTGAATATGACTGCCGGCTATACTTACCCATACTCTTTCCACTCTTGTGCCTGAATCTAACTCGGCTTTCTTTATTACTTTTTTTATTCTCTGAGAAGTTTCTTTTATATTGGTAATTACTCCCTTGGTTATTCCCTGGGAAGGAGCTATTCCAGCTCCTAAAATATCAAAACCACCTCCCCTTTTTATTTTACTTACCAGAGCAAATATTTTGGTGGTTCCCACATCCAGCCCCACCAATAGGTCCTTCTTCACCTAATACTCCTGAAGATAGTCTATAGTCTAATAGTCAAGTAGTCCATAGTCCGATAGTCTAATAGTTTTGATTTTTCTTGATTATTTATATTATATCAGGATGGTTTTTACGTCAATAAATAGAAGACTCATCACTTTTCACATCTCACCTATTTAGGGGTTACCACTAACTGACCCCTAAATCTAAGGTCTATTTTTTCAATTTTTTCTTTCCTTCTTTGAGCATCTAAAAGGAGATAAGGGACATAGTAAAGATATTCCAGGTAATCTCCCCCACCCAGGTAAATCTTGATTTTTTCTTTCAGATAAATTACTATACCCTCCTTTTCTTTTTCTACTCTTGCCTTAATGGGATTCAAACCTACCCTTTTGGTCAGTTTCACAGCTTTTAGCGCCTTTTTCAGGTTGATTTTATTCAGGCAAAGAGGTCCCTCAATTAATGGTAAATTTTTCTTTTCTTTAACTTTATTTAATGTAACTCCTTCCTCATCCACTTCCCAAATATCACCTTGTTTAAGTAAGTAAGCATAGGGTGCTCTTTCTTTAACTAAAATATAGATTGTGGAGGGAAGAATTCTTTGGATGCTTACTTTTTTAACTGGTGGGTTTGACTCAATTCTCCTGGCTATTTCTTTTAAGTTAAGTTTAAAAATTGAAATATGGGCAGGAAGATTAATCCATTCAATAACCTCATCTCTTGATAACCTTTCAAGGCCTTCTATTTGAATCTTTTGGAGAGTAAAGGAGGGAAGAGAAATAGTAAATTTAGTTATGAATATAATTAAAAGGGCAAAAATAATGAAAAACAAAAATTTTCCACTTCTCTTGTTTCTTTTACGAGTTGTTAAAGACGAGCGATATTTACTCGCTCTCATCACACTTCCATTTTAAAAATTGTTTTGTTATTCCTCTATCCCATTATTTTAAATTATCTCTACCTCTGGCTCTAAAAGAATATTAAATTTTTCCTTTACCTTTTTTCTTATTTTCTCCATAAGCTGAATTATATCCTTAGTCCGAGCCTCCCCTTTATTAATTATAAAATTGCCGTGCTGGAAAGAGACTTGAGCATCTCCAACCCTCATTCCCAGACAACCAGTGCTTTGAATAAGGTATCCTGCTGAGTAAAAAGAGGGATTTTTGAAAATACACCCAGCAGAAGGGAAGGAGAGAGGCTGAGTTTGGATTTTTTTCCTATTAACTTCTTTTAATTTTGAAATTATTTTTTCCTTGCTGTCAGAGGAAAGAGACAACTTTATCTCTACCAGAACCAAATCTTTATTTTTCAGAAAAATGCTGTTTCTATAGCCAAAATCCATATCTTTACGAGAAAGAGTAAAACCACTGTTGTTTCTGTCCAGAACTTTTGCCCAGATAATTTTCTGAGAAAGAGATTCTCCAAAAGCACTGGCATTTCTTACCACTGCTCCCCCCAATGTTCCCGGGATACCGATTAAAGATTCCAGTCCTGATAAGCCTTTCTTAGCTGCAAAATCTATCAAATGAATTAAGTTTACCCCTGCTCCAACTATTAATTCCTCATCCTCATTTTTTATTTTCTTAAATTCTTCTCCCAGTTTTATTACTACTACTTTGAGCTCTTTATCTCGAATTAGAAGTTTGCTTCCGTTACCGATAACAAGGGGGGAAATTTTCTCTTGAGTACAAAAATCTAAAACTACTTTAAGATCATCTATATCCTCGGGAGTAACAAAAAAATCAGCTAATCCTCCTGTCTTAAGAGAGGTTAGCTCTTTCATAGGTTGTTTTATAACCACCTTTCCTTTGATCTCTGGCCTTTTCTTTTTCCTGGTTTGCATAATCTTCCTCTTTCAAATTGGAGTTAATTCATTTTAACCTAACTTTTTAAACTAGTCAAGAGGGTTGGGGTTCCAGTTTAAGAAGAAGTCTTTTCCCACTCAAAAATTTCCCCTTTTTCCAAAATTCTTACCTTGACTTTGCTCTTTTTTTTCAAAAGCTTGGCATCGGATTCTGTTCCTACAATATCCCCATAGTGCATGGGGATAACCAGTTGAGGATTTATTATCTTGGCAGCTTCGGCAGCTTCTTTAGCTGTCATAGTATAGGTTCCTCCTACGGGCAAAAGGGCAAGATCAGCCTTAATTTTTTTCATCTCAGGAATGAGGTCAGTATCTCCAGAGTGATAAATCCTGGTTCCCTCTATCTCTATAATATATCCTACCCAGTTATTCTTTTGGGGATGAAAAGGTTTGCTTAGGTTATAAGCGGGAACAGTTTCAATTTTTACCTCTCTTATAGAGATGATCTGTCCAGGCTTAACTTTTCTAATATCTCCCTTTAACTTTTTTAATCCATTGGGAGGAGTTAAAATTGTAGTTTTGGGAGTTTGTATTTTAGAGATGTCTGTAGGTGAAAAATGATCGTAGTGAGAATGGGTAATTAAAATGATGTCAGATTTATCTGTTTCAGATATTTTCCAGGGGTCTATATAAATTGTGTATTTTCCCTTAATTTTAAAACTGGCATGCCCCAGCCAGGTTAACTTTAATGCCATTTATATCCTCCTCATAGAAAAGTAATGAGTGATAAGTGAATAGTAATGAGTAATAAGGTTTTTACATGTTACTTGTTACACATCACAGATTACATCTTACCTATCACCCATCACCCATTACTTATTACATTTTACTTTTTCGGAGTGATACTCTTTAGATATTTAAAGAAGTCAGCATCTGAGGTAAGAATTAACCAGGTATTCTGATCCAGAGTTTCCGGGTAAGATTCCAGAGTTCTTAAAAAGGAGTAAAACTCAGGGTCTTTATTATAAGCCTGGGCATATATTTTAGTAGCCTCAGCATCAGCCTTTCCCTTGATTTCCTGAGCCTTTTTGTATGCCTGAGAGGTTATCTTTCGCAATTCTTTTTCTTTTTCTCCTTCTATTTCAGCCTTTGCACCCTCACCTTCTGAGCGATACTGGGCGGCCACTCTTTTGCGCTCTGAAATCATCCGGGTATAAACCTTCCGTCTTACCTCTTCTACATAATTAACTCTCTTAATCCTGACATCTACCAACTCCATTCCATATTGAGGTACAATCTTGGAAGCATTCTCTAAGATATAACGGGTTATTAAGTTTCGACCAAAATTTACCCTTTCTCTCAGCTCTTCCCTCTCAATGGTAAGTTCAGTAGTAAGAAATTCCCTGTTGGAATTTCTTACTATTTCATAGAGAAGGTGAGCGGTGATATCATCTCTGGTAGCCGAATCAATGATATCATCCAATCTACCAAGAGCTGTTCTTTCATTTCCCACTGATTGGAGAAATTTGAGAGGGTCTACAATCCTCCACCGAGCAGTAGTATCCACCCATATATATTTTTTATCCTTGGTGGGAACCTGAGTTGGACTTCCATCCCAGGAAAGTATGCGTTTTTCGAAATAATTTACCTTTTGAATAAAGGGTGTTTTTACATACAACCCCGCCTTGGTTATAGGTTCACCTATCGGCTCTCCAAATTGAGTTATAACTACCTGTTGAGTTTCATCCACAGTATATAAAGTTCCACTGAGGATAATTAAGCCTACAATTATTACCACTATTATAATGATCCACTTCTCTGCTCTCATTTTGTTCCTCCTTCCTGGCTAAGAGACAAGAAGGGTAGTAGCCCCTTTTGTTCTATGTCAATTATGTATTTTTTACCAATCTTAGGTAAAATTTGAGTTAAAGTTTCTAAATATAATCTTCTTCTGGTTACATCTTTAGCTTTGTTGTATTCCTTCCATACAGATGAAAACTTATCAGCATCTCCTAAGGCTCGATTGGTTCTATCTACAGCGTAACCCTCTGCTTCAGCAATTGTTTTTTCTGCCGTACCTTTAGCTTTAGGAATTATCTCGTTGTAATTTTGCCAGGCCTGGTTAATGATTCTTTCTTTATCCTGCTTGGCTTCGTTAACTTCATTGAAAGAGGGCTTTACCTCATCAGGAGGATTAACATCCTTTAGCTTTACTGTGGTTATCCTGATTCCTATATCGTAAGAGTCAAGAATTTTCTGCATTTCTTCCCTGGTCTTTTGAGCTATTTCTACTCTCCCAACAGTTAAAACCTCATCAATGCTTGCATCTCCCACTACCTGACGCAGAGCCACTTCTGAAATATCTCTTATGGTTTTTCCTGGATTTCTTATTTCAAAAAGATATTTGAAAGGATCGAAAATTCTGTATTGAATTATCCATTCTACTACAGCACAGTTAAGGTCACCAGTTAACATAAGAGATTCCTCATCCATGCCCTGGGGAGCATAAATAGTTTGTATACCGGCCTGAAGAGTGCGAAAGCCAAACTCCTCCTTAAAGACATGTTTCACCCTGACTTTAGTTACTGATTCAGCAAAGGGGATTTTAAAATGAAGTCCAGGTTCAGTACTCCTCGTATATCTACCCCATCGTTTAATTACTCCTACCTCATCAGTTTTTACAGTGTAGAAGGTAGAGAATAGAATCACTAAAATTATAATCCCTAAAACTATCCACCCTGCCCACTTTTTAGAAAATAGTGGCCAGGGGGAATTAACTCTTATTTCCTCTTCCATTTTAGCCTCCTTTCTTAAAAAAGCTATTTTTCTTTATTGTATCAAATTAAAATAAAATAGCAAGAGCACGCGACAAATTATCTAATAAAAGCTACTTGCAATTTGTCCAGCTTTGAGCTATTATTACCTTGGCCATGGGTAATTATTTAGCCACCAAGACACGAAGACACCAAGATAAATGCGTGAATGTGTAAAAGAGGCAAAAGGCTAAAGGCAATTAGCAAGATGTGATATGTAATAAGTAATGTGTAATAAGTAAAAACGAAATAAACCAGACAAACTAAACAGACGGAACAGACCGAATAGACTGTCGACTGAATAGACTACCAGACAGATGAGATTATAAATTCATATCACTCCTTTGTGCCTTGGTGGTTGAACTGTTTTGCTCACAACTTTTTATATATTTGGTTGAGTTCTTTCCCATACTTTTGTATTTTATGAATTGCCTCTGTAATATCGTCCATATCCTTTTTTGTCCCTAAAAGAGTTGATTGAGGAATCCAAATACCCTCCTCGTTACAGGCTTTTTCAGTTACCGGACAACTAATCTTAGATAAATATTCATAGTATTGATTTGTACGGTTTGAACCAAAAATCTTTTGAAATTTGCGCATCTTCATTGTCCTCTTAATAAATTCTTCCTTATAAAGAGGTACATAACCTGTTGAGCAGGGAATTCCTTCTGCCTGAAGTGCTTTTACAAAAATATCTCTGGGTAGCCCATTAAAGGTCTCAGCATTATAGCGGAAAATGTAAAGGTGATAGGCGTGAAGAGTAACAAAATTAGGGACTGATAAAGGACTGATGCCTGGAATCTGAGATAGTTTTTTTGATAGATAGGCTGCGTTATTAGACCTGAGTCTCATCTGATCTTGAACACGCTCTATCTGAGATAGAAGAATAGCAGCTTGAAATTCAGTCATTCGACGATTGGTCCCTGGATAAGGATGATGATACCACATCCCTGCCCGTAGCCGACCGCAGGTATGATAATAAAAACAGTCCTCTATTATGTTAGGATCGTTGCTGATAATAGCACCTCCCTCTCCAGCAGAGATGTTTTTGCTTACCTGAAAACTGAAGCAGCCCAACTTTCCTATACTTCCCACTTTTTGTCCCTTCCATTCTGCAAGATGAGCCTGACAGGCATCTTCAATAACGGTCAGATTGTGTTTGAAGGCAATATCCATTATTTTTTCCATATCACAAGGCATTCCTCCTAAATGAACTGGTAAAATAGCTTTAGTATGAGGGGTAATTTTCTCCTCAATTAACTGAGGATTCATACAATAAGTATCCGGATGAATATCAATAAATACGGGAAGAGCGTTAACCAATAACACACTCATAACTGTGGACATAAAGGTATAGGGTGGAACTAATACCTCATCCTCTGCTCCAATACCAGCTATAGTGAGAGCAATCTCCAAAGCTGTAGATCCGTTTGTAACCATAAGAGATTTTTTAACCCCACACAGCTTGGCAAAAAGCTTTTCAAATTTGGATACCATGTATCCCTCATGTCTTTCCCATTTTCTGCTTTGCAGCACCTGCAAAAGATTATCTTCTTCTCTCTTGTCAAATTGTGGCCAGGGCGGAAAAGGACCGCTCCTTGTAGAATAACCATCCAATATGGCTAATTGATTTCTTACATTATCTTTTTTGTTCATTGGGCCTTTCTCTTTCAAGTATAAAAATTAACCAAGTAAATTTCGCCTTGCTATAATTTGATAACCTCACCAGTAGTTAGGGATTCCTCGGCGGCCAGGCAGACTCGAACTGCTTCTTTGCCATCCTGACCAGTAGCCAGGATGGGTGCATCTTCTTGAACCGCCTTTATAATCTGTTTAATCTCAGCTTTCAGGTCAAATATCTCCCCAGCTGGCTCCTCAATAACAATCTTATGTTTAACTTTATTCTTTCCATACTCCAGCCAAAATTTTGCCTTCAAAGGGTTCTCTTCAGCTTCTTCCCAGTGCATCCACAGGGCCCCTTTATCTCCTATGACCTTTGCTACAACATAATATCCGTATCCTGCCATGCTGTAGGAGAGGACAGCGTAACCGCTGCCAGAGAACTTAATAATAGTTGAGAAGTTATCTACCAGAACTTTTTCTGATAGAGAGTTAGCTGAAGAATAAATTTATTGTGGTTTCTCTGTATCTTCGAAGTACCATCGAATAAGATCAAAATAGTGAATGGGAGCATCCAACATCCAACTGCCAACTTTGTTCTTGTTGAGACGCCATCCTCCTGAACCTATAGAAGGGGCAGAACGAAAAACCTCTATATTTACAGCTCGAACCATACCAATTTTACCCTCTTGAATTAATTTTTTTGCTCGTCCCCAAAGGGAAGAGGCACGTAGCTCAAATCCAATAGCTAAAAATGGCTTTTTATCTTGAGCAAATTCTAAGATTGACTCACAATCCTTCACTGTTAAAGCCATAGGTTTTTCCACTAACACATTACATGCAGATTGCAGAGCAGTTATTGCCGCCTGATGATGTAGATAATTGGGCAGGAGAATATCCGCAACATCTAAGTTTTCCTTTTTTATCAGCTCATTATAATCTGAGTAAGTTCTAACACCAAAATCTCTTGCCGCCGTCTTTCGTTTTTCCTTATCACTATCGGCAACTGCTACCAGATGAGCCTCTGGTAGTTCTCTGATAAAGCGGGCATGCCATCTTGCCCACTCACCAAAGCCAAGTAATCCAAAGCGGACTGGTTTCATCCTCATAAGTCCTTTCTTGAATTTATATAGTATCTATAATTATCTTACCCCTGTTTTGCAGTGAAACTAAACCATCTCTCTTCTTCTCCAGGTTTTTGCGTAACCAGTAGATAAATTCCCTTTTTTTATGGCATGAATAGCAGTTCGACTCATCACACAAAAGAGCTGTAGGATTTTCTCTCAATAAAGATGAGGCTGTGTCAATAACATCTTGTGCCCTCATTAGTTGAGAATTGGCCTGACCTACTTTTCCATACCGAATCTGTTCCTTATCTCGCATTATTGGTTCCAGCTTCCAGAAGCCTTCACTACAAGTAGGATAAGGAGCAAGATGAACTTTTATCATTTCCCCTGAGGGAGTTTTAACTATAGCCTGCTCAGGAAAGTCAGGTGAATCTTTTACAGTGTAAAGATAGGGAAGTTTTGCATATACCTCGGCTGTATGTATTGTGGTGTTAGCTGTATATCCAACTCCCAGTAGTAGAACATATCCACTTTTTTTTGCTAATTTATCTATGGGGCTTCCTTTTCCTACTGATCCTGACCATAGGTGTTCACTTACCATTTCTTTAGCATTTTTTCCTATTACACCAACTGAGTGCCGGGGATGCCAGCTTCTCACGCTTTCCTTTCTTTGACGCAAGGTTTCTGTTATCAGTCCCATCTGTGAAGGTGTGGTTTGAGGGTCGAAAAAAGGAGTAAAGTTTGTAAAAGTGAAAGTAGGGACCATAAAGAGACCATCTTCTCCCACAGCCTCCATGATTGCATCGATAACTGTATTCGCTCCTCCCTTAACATACCCCAGGCTTTTTAAGGAACTGTGCATAAGAACCCAATCCCCTTCTTTTAATCCTAAGCTTTGAAGATCCTTCTTAATCCTATTTTTTGTAACTATCCTGCCCATTTTGTTCTTCTTTCAAAAAAGGAAGAATTTTTCTTATTTTAGCTTACCTAGCTTTAAAACCTCCTCTAAATTATTGAACACCTATGAAATGCCTCGGTATAGTATTTCATTAACTCTTGCTTTTGAGCGTAAATTGGGTGTGATTCAGAGCAAATAACAAAGGAATCCTGGAGTAGTTTAACCGTTTCTGGATAATCCCTGATGTCATATTTAACCTTCTTGTTGTAATAAGGACAGCTCCAGGGACAACCTTTACTGTAGCCTTGCTTAATTTGGAATAGAGTTTGCCCGGGCACGGGAAGTGATTGCCACAGTACTACATCTACTCCTTCTGCTTGCAAAGCTTTCATTACTTTATCCCTAAATTTGGAAGGCTCCGTATCTACGCCTAATTTGGAGGGAGCAAGTCTTACTCTATACTTGTGATAGACGGTGGTTCTATCCTCAGGCACAAAGGGTGGGATCAAACCCTTTATTTCAGTTAAATGCTTTGTTAAAAACTCAGCATTTTTTTGGGCATTAGCATTATACTCATCAAGCTTTTTTAGTTGGTTTCTAGCAAGGGCAGCTGGCATTCCATAAGTTCTGTACATCCATCCCATTCCGTAAGCGTTGTATTTTCTTTTTTCTCCAGGCTTTATTTCCTCTCCAAACATTCGCAACATATTAGCCCCATCTCTGTATTCCTTGTTATTAGTAACAAGTAGTCCTCCCTCAATTCCAGGAAGATTCTTAGTTACATTTAAGCTAAAGGCAGCCATATCGCTAAAATTTCCTACTTTTTTTCCATGGTATGTAGCTCCGGGAGCCTGACAGGCATCTTCTATTACTATTAAGTTATATTTTTTAGCAATTTGGTTTATCCTATCCATATCTGCCGGTAGTCCATGAAGGTGAACGGGTATAATGGCTTTGGTTTTTGAGGAAATTTTTTTCTCAACTTTTTCAGGGTCAATATTAAAAGTTTTGGGATTGATATCTACAAATATAGGTATAGCATTATGATGAAGAACAGCTGTGGCTGAGGATAAAAATGTAAATGATGAGGTAATTATCTCATCTCCCGGGCCAATTCCTGTAGCTGCTATGGCCATATGCAGGGCAGCTGTCCCGCTATTGGTAGCAATACAGTATTTTGTGCTAATGTAATTTGCAAAATCCTTTTCCAAAGCCATTACCTCGGGAACATAAGGTCCATGAAGAATCTCTTCCTCAAGGGTTTTCACTATGGCCTCTTTGTCTTGTTGAGTTATTATTGGCCATCTTATCTTCAGTTTATCGGGAACAGTTTTTTCTCCTCCATTAATGGCTAAATTTCCCTTCATGCAAATATTCTCCTTTTGTTTTTAGTTTTATATGTTTTTAATATCCCTTATTTTTGCTCATTTAACTGCTCCGCTGGTTATTCCGGAAATAACATAACGCTGCACAAAGATGAATACAACCAATAAAGGAAGAACAGCAAGAGTAGTTACTGCCATAACTCCATTCCAGTTAATGCTATGCACTCCAAAAAGCTCTGCCAGCCCCACAGTAATAGGAGCCCTCTCCGGTCCTTTGGTGAGGATCAGAGCAAAGAGAAACTCGTTCCAGGCTCTTATGAAAGCAAGCATACCAGTTCCAATAACCCCGGCCCGGGCTAAAGGTGCTACAATTAACAACAGAACTTTAACTCGGCTACATCCATCTATTAAAGCCGCCTCTTCCATAGCTACCGGGATGGAGTCAAAATAGCTCTTAAGCAGCCAGATAACCAAGGGAAGGGCAAAAGTGGTATCTATCATTATTAACACAAGGTAGGTATCATATAAGTTCAACTGTTTTGCCAGGTTAAAGTAGGAAACCATTAAAACTGCTCCAGGAAACATTTGCATAGCTAAGATTCCTAAAAGGAGAAGATGTTTTGCTGGAATCTTAAATCGGGAAAATCCGTACCCAGCTAAGCTACCAAGAAACACACAAAGAAAAGTTGAACAGATAGAGATGAAGTATCCATTAAAGAAATAGTGCAGATATTTTTCCTGAGAAAAGATTGAAATGTAGGGCTTAATAGTCCAGATATGTGGAAATATAGCTGGTGGATAGGTAAATATTTCTCTAATAGGTTTAAAAGAAGTTAATACTGCAAATATAGCTGGAAAAAGAATGAGAAAAGTAACGATAACTGTTAAGCTGTATAATGGAAAATATTTGAATTGGTTTCTTTTTTCTCTTATCATATTTTAAACCTTCACCCTCTTAGAATAGATAAAAATGTAGATTCCTACACAGGCAGATATAATGAGCGCTGTGATAACCCCTATAGCTGAGGCATAGCCAAATTTAAAGGCTTGCATTCCTCTTTGATAAAGGAAAAAACTAATTAAATAAGTGCTACGCAAGGGTCCCCCTTTAGTCATGGTCCATACCAGGTCAAAGTGAACAAAAGTAGTAGCAAAATCAATAACAATAATGGTCATCATTAAAGAGCGCATCTGGGGAAGAGTTATGTGCCAAAATGACTGGACTCGATTGGCTCCATCTATCCAGGCAGCTTCATACAGATTTTTAGGAATGGATTGTAGTCCACCAAGAATTAATATCATTATAAGGGGAAAATTCTTCCAAACATTGACCCATAAAACAGAAAATAAAGCGTATTTTGGATCACCGAGAAAGCTTATAGGGGTGCCAGAAATTTGCTCAATTATATAATTTAAAAATCCAAGAGGCTGATAAAGAATACCCCACAAAAGTGCTGCTGCTGGAGCGGAAAAAAGAAAAGGAAAAAGCAAGGCACCCCGGAAAAAATTCCTCACCTTAAGGTTAGGCCATTTCATATTTAATAAAAGAGCTATTCCCCAGGAAAGTGCCAGATCTAAGATAATTGTGCCAATGGTAAACAGAAATGTATTCTTTATGCTGATCCAAAAGAGCTTATCAAAAAAAAGATGTTGATATTGTTTCAAACCGACAAAAACAAAAGAATGATGAGGAGAGTATTCTTGAAAGCTATACTGAAAAACCTTAAATAAAGGATAAATAACCATCAAAAACAGGAATATAATAGCCGGAGCAATGAAAAAAAATCCTCTCCACTCAAATTTATCTTTGTATCTTTCTACCAATAATGCCTTCCTTTACTTAACAGGGCACAGAAGCTTTAAAGCTTCTGTGCCCTGTTTATAGTTAAATAGTTTATCGTGCTTCCCGAATTACTTTATTCCAATATTCAACTGCATCATTTAAAGCAACTTTAGCATCTTTTTCACCCAGGAAATACTCCTGTGCATTTTTCATCAAGGAGTTGCATAAATCACCCAGTTGAGGTAAAACAGACCAGGGTTGAGAGGCTGGATCACTTATCATCTGAGGAAGATACCGAAGCACTGGGTCTTCTTTGATGGTTGGAGAATCAAGCGCCTTGGTGTTTGCCCAGAAAATAGACCTTTCTCTGACCATTTTAAAAGCTACCTCATCACTTAGCAGATGTTCAATGAACTTCCAGGCCAGCTCAGGATGCTCGGACTGTGAGGATAAACTGATACCACTACCAGTAATTAAATATCCACTGGTAACATCTTTGAATGGAGGAGTCAGAGCAATATTATCTCCCAGTTCAGGATTACGCTCAATAACTTGTCCTCTTAAGAAAGGTCCGGTTACCTGTGTGGGAACCTGTTCAGCGCTAAACAACTCTATCATTTCCTTTTCCCCTATAGCAAGAGCACCAGGAACCGTTCCCGGGTAAACCAAACCCTCAGCTAACAGACTTCCCCAGTATTTTAAGGCCCTTATTCCAGCATCGGAGTTAAAATCAGCCAATCCTTCTTTGTCTGTCATTTGCCCTCCAGCTTGAATTAAACGGGTCCAGAAGTTATACAAGGTAAAGTGGGCAGAACTTTTCATGGCCAGAGGCAGTGCTATTCCCCATTGGTGTTTTTCAGGATCACGAAACTTCCTTAAAGCTGCTCTGAACCCCTCCCAATTAGTTGGCGGCTCTATCCCTTTTTCCTCAAACATTCGCACATTATAATGAACTCCGTAGGACATAGTATACAGGTAGGTCATTATAAGCTGACCTCTCCACCAACTATCCCAGGCAGGATTATGATGAGAGGTAAATTCTGGATCTGCTTTACTAATTAGAGGGTCTAAATCTTTAAGTACCCCAAGTTTGTCAAAGTTTGCTGCCCAGGTAACCTCCATACCCATCACATCAGGAGCTTCTCCAGCCTGACAAAACGTTAAAAGCTTGTCCATATATTGGGCATGAGGAACAAAAAGAGCTTCTACTTTCACATTGGGAAATTTTTTCTCAAACGAGGAACACATCCACTCCACAGTCTCTTCTCCCCATTCCACATTCCACCACTCACTCCAGGTAATTTTTACCTTTTCCTGAGCAGAACCTAAGCCAACACACAAACCCAGGGCAAAAATGATAATAAGAGTTAATCCCATACCTTTTAAAAAACGTTTCTTAGAAACCATTTTAGTTTAACCTCCTTTTTTATTTTTGAGATTTAAAAACTAACATTATTCAAGCTATTAGCCTGCTTATATTTTCACCTCCTTTCCAGCTTTTTAGTTTTTTCTTCAGCCTTTCTCTTAAAGTAATCTTCCAGAGCTTCCCGTAGTATAGCTCCCATTGTCTCGGGTAACTTATCCTCTCTTCTCACCCCTCTTCTCAAATTCTTAAGTTTGTTCCTTTGAGCTAAGGACACAAGTCTTTTCTGCATATTCGCCGGTAGGTAAATAGTTACCTTTCTTTCTGAGATATTAGGTGACATAGCAATCCCTCATTTTTTAATTTAACTGCAAGAAGATAACCGCATTTTTTGCTTTATTTGGAAATATTCAGTGAAGGACGTATACTATTGTCATTGATAGCGACGTGGCAATCCCAAAAACCAAGATTGTTCGGCTTGCAATGACACGGAGTTCACTGAGTATTTACCTTTATTTTGGCCCTTTTCTGTCGTTAAGTATAATATTATATTATCATATGTATATTATAGTATATATATCTACTTATGTCAAGGGGAAATTATGAAGTTGGATACCAGAAGCCCTTAAGAGAAAAGATTTTCATAAAAAAACTACCCTAATCTCATAAGGATTAAAAGGGCTAAATTTGTTAAAAGATGTGCAGGAAAGATTGTAATAATTAGCTGAATTTACCACTGCAAGATTATCTTTAAGGAGGGTTACTAAATAAGGATTGGCTTCTATTGTGAGGAAAGACAAACTTTGTTAAGCTTACTTTGGTTAAGATTCAACGTATAAACTTTTACTTTTGTCTGTTTCTCTCAAAGTAATCTTCTAGAGCTTTCCGTAGTATAGCTCCCATTGTCTCGGGTAACTTATCCTCTCTTCTTACTCCTCTTCTCAAATTTTTAAGCTTGTTTTTTTGAGCCAGAGCGATAAGTTTTCTCTGCATATTCGCCGGTAGGTAGATAGTTACCTTTTTTTCGGAGATGTGTCCCATGTTAGGTTTCTTTTTTCAATTTATTTTACTGTTTGTTATTAATATATTATTAATTCCTGAAAGTCAAGAGATCGCATATTCCTCTAAGTCTCTCCTTGACTTTTGTTCTGTTAAGGGTAAAATTACAAATAATTAGTTAATTGCAAAGGAGTATTAGCAATGTCTAAAGAACAGCTAATGCAAATGGCTAAAGAAGCTAAATCAGTTAGCAAAATTTTGGCTAATTTGTCCTCTAAGAAGAAAGATGAGGCCTTGCAAAAAATGTCTTCTCTTATTCAGGAAAATAGGGAAAAAATAAAAGAAGAAAACAAAAGGGATGTGGAAAAAGCAAAGATTGAGGGATTATCCTCTGCCTTTATAGATAGACTTACCTTAAATGAAAAAAGAATTCAGCAGTTATCTTTTAGCTTAGAAGAGATTGCCAAACTGGAGGATCCCATTGGAGAAGTAAAAGACCTGCGGAGAAGACCTAATGGTCTTTTAATTGGAAAACTTGTTGTTCCCTTAGGAGTGATTGGAGTTATCTATGAGTCAAGACCTAATGTAACTGTAGAGACAGCAGGACTTTGCTTTAAATCAGGCAACGCTGTCATACTAAAGGGAGGATCAGAGGCTATTAACTCTAATGTAGTGTTAACTGACATTTTAAGGCAAGCTTTAGAGGATTTAAATCTTCCTCAAGATATTATTCAGTTGATAAGAACAACCTCTCGAGAAGCTGTAAAGGAACTTTTAAAGTTAGATGAATATATAGATGTAATTATTCCTCGGGGAGGAGAAAGCCTTATTCGGGCAGTTACTGAGAATTCTACCATTCCTGTGATTAAGCATTACAAGGGTGTGTGTCATACTTTTGTGGATAAAGAGGCTGATTTGAAAATGGCGGAGGATATTTGTTTTAATGCTAAAGTGCAGCGACCAGGAGTATGCAATGCCATGGAAACTCTTTTAGTAGATAGAAGAATAGCTAAACAATTTTTGTCTAAGATGATTGAGAGGTTCAAACAGGCAGGGGTAGAAGTTAGAGGAGATGAGCTTACTCAAGGTATAGTAAAAGGAATAAAAAGAGCAACTGAAGAGGATTGGTTTTGCGAGTATCTTGATTTAATTCTTTCAGTAAAAGTGGTTGATGGAATAGAAGAGGCAATTTATCATATTGGTCATTACGGTTCAGGACATTCTGATGCCATAGTTACTCAAAATTATGATAAGGCAAGAAAATTTTTATCAGAGGTTGACTCAGCAGCAGTTTATGTAAATGCTTCTACCAGGTTTACTGATGGGGGTGAATTTGGACTGGGAGCAGAAATAGGGATAAGCACTCAGAAGCTCCATGCTCGGGGGCCTATGGGAGCAGCAGAGCTAACCAGTTATAAATTTATTATTCTTGGCCAGGGACAAATTAGAAAATAGTCTAATAGATTGCTCAGGAAGTTTAAATTGATAATAATTAGACTTGATCCTACTGGAGTGGGAAAAGAAATAGAGCAAGCCTTAAGTATACTTAAAAAGGGAGGAATTGCAGCTTTTCCTACCGATACAGTATATGGTTTGGGGGTAAATGCGGAAGATCAAAGAGCTGTATCCAGATTATACAAGATTAAAAAAAGACCCAGGGAAAAGCCTCTCATCCTTTTCTTATCAAAGAAAGAGCAGCTTTTTCCCTTTGTGAAGATCTTTCCTATTCAGGCTCAAAAATTAATCAATTACTACTGGCCTGGACCTTTAACCTTACTGTTCAGGGCAAATATTTCTCTTTTCTCACCCTTGGTAAGCAGAGAAGGGAAAATTGGCATAAGGATTCCTTCCCATCCCATACCAAGAGAAATAGTGCAAAGAGGTAATTTTCTCCTGGGAACTACCAGTGCTAATCTCTCTAAGGAACCAGAAATTATTGATCCTAAAAGATTACCCTCAGAGTTAACCCTGGGGGTAGATGTTCTTTTAGATGGAGGAGATGCTTTGCTGGGAAAGGCATCCACAGTGGTAGATGTTACTTTTTCCCCTCTTCGAATAATAAGGGAAGGATGGATACTTAACCAGGAGATAATAAAAGTGGGGCAAGAAAAAGAAATTGAGGGGAAAATTCTTTTTGTCTGTACTGGAAATACCTGTCGTAGTCCTATGGCAGAAGGCTTTTTTAAGAAAATCCTCTCCCGGAAAGCCAAAGAAAAGATAAAGGTTAAATCAGCAGGAACAGGTGTTATAGCTAACTCAAAACCATCAAAATTTGCTATTAAAGTTATGAGAGAGAAGGGAATTGATATCTCTTCTCATAGAGCTATCCCTCTTACCTCTGAAATAGTGAAAGAGTTCGATCTTATCCTGACAATGGAGGAAAGACACCGCCAGAGAGTAATTAATTTATTCCCCTTTGCTACAGAAAAAGCATGGTTATTAACCGAGTTTATCTCAGGAAAAAGGGAAGATATCCTTGACCCTGCTGGAGAGTACTTAAACATCTATCGAGAGTTATCTCTTTTAATTGAGAAAGAGATGAGAAAACTTCTAAAAAGACTGGGAGGAGAAAATGAGTAAACCAAGACCTTCCTGGAATGAATACTTTATGCAAATTGCCCTGATGGTTGCTACCCGAAGCACCTGTCTCAGGAGGCAGGTAGGAGCTGTAATAGTAAAAGAAAAAAGGATTTTAGCTACCGGTTACAATGGTGCTCCCAGGGGTTTGCCTCATTGTGAAGAGGTAGGGTGCTTAAGAGAGAAAATGGGTATTCCTTCAGGTGAGCGCCAGGAGATCTGCCGAGGTTTGCATGCTGAACAAAACGCTATTATTCAAGCTGCTCTTTATAGGATAGGAATTAAAGATTCTGTTATTTACTGCACTCATCAACCCTGTATTACCTGTAGTAAGATGATCATTAATGCTGGAATAAAAAAGATATTCTTTAAAGGAGATTATCCCGATCCTTTAGCTCGGGAAATGTTAGCTTCTGCAAAGATTGAGTTAATTAAACTTGGAGAGGAAAAATGCCTGAAAATGCATTAAAGAAAATAGAAGAAATAGAAGAAAAAGCCCAGCAGAGGCTAAAAGAGGCCAAAAAGGAAAAAAACAGAATAATCCAGGAAGCCAACACACAAGCAGACAAAATCATAGCTAAATCAGAAGAGGAGGCAAAAAAGGAAGGCAAAAGATTAAAAGAGGAGCAAATAAAGCTTGCCGAAGAGGAAGGCAAAAAAATCAAAGAAGGGTTTAAGAAAGAGCAAAACAGGATAGAGGAAATAGTTAAAACAGAAGGAATGAATCGGGCAGTAAAGTTTATTTTAAATAAAGCAAGAAAGATATGGAGAGGGTAAAATGGCTGTTGCTGAAATGAGAAAAGTCTTTATTATGGGAGAGATAGATTTAAGGGAAAAGCTAATAAAGCGATTGGAAAAATTAGCTCTCTTTCAACCCGAGCCTATGGATAAAGATTCAACCCCCTCTGTATTTAAGAAAGATGAGATAAAGACTCAGCAAATTGAGGAAAATTTATCAAAAATTGGCTCTGCTATTGATTTCCTTAGTCAGTTTGAAGAAAAAAAGTTTGATCTGGGCTTATTCCCCAATAAAATATTGGTGCAAAAGGATGATTATCTTAAATGGACAAAAGAGTTCCAATGGGAAGAAGTTTATAAAAAGTGCCTTGATGTAGAAGATAAAATGGAAAAACTCAAAGAGGAAAAGCAAGCTCTCCAGGAAAAGTATGAGCTTCTTCTACCCTGGGAAAATCTGTCTATTTCCTTAAAAAAACTAAAAGAAAAGAAATGGCTAAATTATCAGCTAATAGTATTTCCTTCCTCAGTAGTGCCAGATTTTCAAAAAAGGACCCCAAGAGAAGGGATGCATTTAGAGTTGATATTCCAGTCTAACAAGAATTCCTACTTCCTTATTCTCTTTTTAAAAGAGAATAAAGCTCAACTGCAGAGTATCCTCCAGGAATTAAAAGGGGAAAAGGTCCAGCTCAAGGAAGTGGATATCCCTTCCGAAGAGTTAAACAAGACAAAGATAAGGACTTTGGAGATAGATAAGGAACTAAAGAAAAACTTAGAGGAGGCAAAGAGGATAAACCAAGAAAAGGTTAAACTAATGGCCGCCCACGATTATTTCTTGAGCCTGTTAGAGGAGAAAAAAGCCTCTTCTCACTCCTGCTTGAGTAATTACACCTTTGCTTTAAAGGGATGGATTAAGAAGGATGATTTACCTATACTGCAGAAAGGATTAAAAGGCATCTCCCCTTTAGAAATTAAAGTTCAATCACCTGAAAAAGGAGAAAAGAAAGTTCCCATTGCTCTTTCCAATAAACGGTTGTTTAAACCATTTGAGTTTATCACTGAGCTTTATGGATTGCCTCATTATTTTGAGATTGATCCCACACCTTTTTTAGCTTCATTTTTTGCTCTTTTTTTAGCTTTATGCTTAACTGATGGCGGATACGGGATTCTTTTGGCTTTGATAGCCTACATTATCCCTAAAAAAATCCAGGTGGGGGAGGGAGGGAAAAAATTATTTTCTATTCTCTTTTTTAGTGGACTGGTTACTATTGGAGTGGGAATAATTACCGGAGGGTTCTTTGGTTTTGAATTTTCTAATCTCCCCTCTTTCCTGTCTCCGATGAAAAAACTTGTTTTGTTTAATCCCATGCAAGAACCTATGATTTTCCTTATGGTGGCTTTGGGGATAGGCATAGTTCATCTTCTTTTAGGAATAGTTCTCGAATTTTGGGATGATTTAAAGAGAGGTGATATAGAATCAGCTATCTTAGACCATCTTAGCTGGATAATTTTAATCCTGGGAGTAATTATTTTTGGTCTGGCCTGGTATAGAAATTTGGGAATAGTACCTCAATATATGGGTATAGGGATGCTTTTATTTGGGGCTGTTACTCTTTTTCTATTTTCAGGGAGAAAAAGTAAAAATCTTTTTATCCGATTTGCCAAAGGAGGCTACGAGTTATATGGCCTTTTGTCACTTTTTGGAGATGTTCTTTCTTATTCTCGTCTTTTAGCTTTAGGACTGGCTACCAGTGTTATTGCAACTGTGGTAAATACAATTGCTAAAATGGCCTGGGAAATTCCTCTTATAGGTCCTATAGCTATGATTCTTATTTTAATCTTAGGTCATCTGGGTAATTTGGCCATAAACTGTCTTTCAGGATTTATTCATACTGCTCGTCTACAATTTGTAGAGTTTTTTGGTAAATTCTATGAAGGAGGAGGAAAAGAATTTAAACCTTTGAGAGAAGAGGGAAAATATCTTATAGTTAAGTGAATGCGTGAATGCGTTGATGAGTGAGGAGTGAGATTATGAAAAACTTTGGATTTTATCTCCCTACAAGGATAAACTTTGGATCAGGGGCTATAGAAAAAGTTGGAGAGGAAGCTAAACTTTTAGGGAAGAGAGCTTTCGTAGTTACAGGGAAGAAATCAGCCCGAAAAAAGGGATTCCTGAAAACAGTGGAAAAATCTTTACTAAAACAAGGAGTAACTCCTGTTTTTTTTGAGAAGGTTGAAGCCAATCCTTCTACTCAAATTGTAGAAAAGGGAGCTAACTTAGCTAAAAAAGAAAAATGTGATTTGATTATTGGACTGGGCGGAGGAAGCCCTATGGATGCTGGTAAAGCTATTTCTATTTTACTCACCAATCCGTCCCCCCTTTCTCAGTATTTTGGTAAAAATAAGGTAAAATTTCCTCCTCTCCCACTTATAGCTATTCCTACAACCGCAGGAACAGGAAGTGAGGTAACACCTTACACTGTTATTACTCACATTGAGGGTGGTTCTCACCAAAAGAAAATTATTAGTGATGCCCATCTTTTTCCTGTTAAAGCTTTAGTAGATCCTGAGCTAACCCTATCTTTACCTTTTTCCATAACTTCCGATACTGGAATAGACGCTCTCTCCCACGCTGTGGAAAGCTATATTTCTAATCGAGCTCATCCCTTAAGTGAAATGATAGCTCTAAGGGCAGTGAAGCTTTTGGGGGAATACCTGCCTTATGTCATAGATAATCCTGAGGATATTAAAGGACGAGGTAAGGTGCTTTACGCTTCTATGTTAGCTGGAATAGCCATAGCCCAAACAGGAGCTACCTTGGTTCATGGAATGGGATACCGACTTACTTCCGATCTTAATCTTTCTCACGGTAGAGCCAATGGATTACTTCTTCCCTGGGTCTGGGAGCTTGACCTTCCTGGTAATTTTGAGAAATTCGCTAATTTAACCGAAGGCTTAGGAGGAGACATTAAAGGATTAACTGTTGAAGAGGCTGGATGGAAAGGAATTGAGGTAATGAAAGATTTTCTTTTCAGGGCAGGCTTGCCCAAATTAGACCTTAGCGAGGTAGGAGAGGAAACTATTGTGGAATTTGCTGAAGAGATGATGCAAGACAAAGCTAAATTAGCCAATAATCCTCGTCAGGTTAGCTTAAAAGATATTATTGAAGTCTATAAAAAAGCTCTCTGGAGGAACAAACCGAATGTAGTCTAACATAAAAATTCAAACCTTGTAGTATAAGGGTTTCCAGGTGCTTTGCGGAGACTGGGATATAAGTAACTCCTATCCCTGTAGCTTTTTACCTGTTGTAGGATTAAAAGGTAAGATAAAACTGGACCTTTTTGATATTAAGAAGAAAGATTGAGGTGATTTAAAAACTAACTTGACCCAATAGGCAAAGTAAACTTTGCCACTACACTATAACCCGTAGTAGTCAAGCTTGCAAACTAGGAAGGATAAGTTTCCTTATGAGCACCTAAAAATGAATTAGATTACTGGCACTCTTCCTATGTCCCAGGTAATCTATCCTGCTCTCCCAGGGTCTCACGAATACCTGCCAGAAGCACATCGTTATCGACAGGTTTCTGAAAAAACATTTTCGCCCCAGCTTGAAGAGCCCGCTCTTTAGTAGTCAATGAATCCCTGGCAGTGAGAACAATAATAGGAATGGGAGCAAGAGGTATGATACGCTTCAATCGTGCCATAACGATGAAACCATCGCCCGCGGGTAGACCAATATCTAAGATAATCAAGTCCGGCTTATCTTTTCGAGCCACACTGGTAGCTGAGACGCCATCAATGGCAAAAACTACATCATAACCACTGGCTTTCAATCGTATGTTCAGACTACTCAGTAAGTCTATATTATCATCCACTATGAGAATTTTTTTATTAGCCATATAATTTTATCTTCTTTTTGAAACGTTGTTTTTGTCAGCCTTTCGACATTGGTTGCAACATTATTCACAAGTTGTTCCACCAGATTATTGTTTCTCGTAGAAGAGATATCTATTATAGCATAGTGAAAAAAGTCACCGAGTCAAGACTGACAGCATCTTGAAAACCTTCACAGAACACTAATCATTCCCAAATTTGTTATACTAACGCTTGTGCAACGTTGTGATTACAAGTTAGTTCTTAGTGGTAAGCATAGGGTAAGTACAGATCCGTGCTAATGGAAAAACCGGCAGAGTAAAAAAAAATGTACTACCGTGCCCAATTTGACTTTCAACCCAGATTCGCCCACCATGACCAGAGACTAATTCTTTGCAGATATAAAGACCAATTCCGAGACCCTTAGGGCTACTTTCAATAATATTTTTTGCCTGGTACAGATATTCAAAAATTTTTTCGCTTTCCGTGAGATCGACACCACACCCAGTATCAGCTACTGACACACAAAGAAAGTTAGGATTTTCCTTGAATATCTGGGCACGAACGATGACCGTTCCACTTTCAAGTATAGACTTGATCGCATTATCTATCAAGTTAAGGAGAATCTGTCGAATGCGCTTCGGATCAGCATAGACAGGAAGAAGATTGCTGGAAATCTCTGTGGACAAAAGAATGTCTTTCGCAATAGCAGTCCTCTGGAACGTGCTGGCAGTCTCGGTGATCAGTTTATCCACGAAGATGCAGCGAGGCTCAATAACTAATTTGCCCACCTGAGTACGAGTAATTTCCAGAAGATCGTTCACCATAGTTCGAAGCTGATTAGCATTTCTCAAAGTGATATCAAGGTACTCATGCTGCTTGGGACTAAGATCACCAGCCAACCCATCTAACAGAATAGTGACAAACTGATGAATAACAGCAAGGGGTGAACGGAACTCGTGCGAAATGTGGGAGAGAAATTGATCTCTTATCTGTAGTTGTTGTTGGTAGAGTCGTTTCAATTCTACCAGCATCCGCTTGTGCTCAGTGACATCGCGCAATGATACCACATAGACAATTTCCCTTTCCCATTTTGCTTTTGCCACACGCATTTCCATTGTAATTATTTTGCCGTTCTTTGAGACAATGTCAATTTCTGTTGTCTCGCCCGCCATTACAGGGAAACCAAACATAGTGCCCAAAAGTTCTTTTGCCTTGTGTCCCAGGTAATTTGCAGCAGCTGGATTAACAAAATGTAGGATTCCTTTATCATTTACAACGATGATACCATCAACACTTCTCTCTATTATATTGTAAAAGCTTGCTTTACTGTCCTTGAGTGCTTTCTCTATCTCCTTGCGCTTTGAAATTTCCATCTTTAACTCAGCTATTTTGTCCTCCAGCCTGGCAATAATTCGTTTGTTGTATTCACTGAGGTAGAAAGATGGTTCAAGAGAGATAGCTTTAGCAGGAGCTAAAGAATGAGATTTGGCTTTTTCAAATATTTCCGATAGCATCTGAATAAAGATATCAGGTTCAACAGGTTCGCGGATAAAGGCGTTAGCACCCAGACTCAGGGCAAACCTCTCATTCTTATCTGAAGTGTAGGTAGCTGTATAAAAGATAAAAGGTATATTTTTAAATCTTTCATTTTGTTTGCATTCATAGCACAGTTGAAAACCATCCATTTTGGGCATCATAATATCAGAGATAATTATATCCGGGGACTGCTTCAGGACTTGCTCCAATGCCTCAGCCCCATTAGTTACAGCAATTACCTTATGACCATAGCCCTCTAAGATCTTTTCCAGTAGATACCGATTCTCTCTGTTATCACCAGCTACCAGGACTTTCATTTTTATTTACCTTCTCTTAGGTAATAGGTAGGTTTTCCTAAAAATGATGCTTCTACATTAATCGCATTTTTTATGGTAACAGTTCAGCCACTAAGTTACCAGGGCACAAAGGAGTGATATAAATTTATAATCTCGTCTATTTCGTCTATCTCGTTAACTAGATCTTTCCTTGTTTGTTTTCCTTTATGAATTCCTCTTCAGCATTTTTCTCATTAAAATTTATTTGGATTTTTCTGGCAGAACCAGTCATTAAATTCTCCACTCCCTTAAATGGTCCTAAAATTTCCATACCAGCATTGGTAATTCCAAACTCCATTAACTCCTTTTGATGGTTTGAGCCCCTTACCTTTAATACACCTAAAAGGCGGTGCATCTGGCCACTCAATTCCACATATCTTAACATGACGATGTTGTCTGCCAATGTGGAAAGGTAGGCTTCGGTAACCTCAGCTGTCCCTAATGATTGGCTGGTGGTGAAGGTAAACAGGGAGGTACAGTTCTGCATCTTTAAAAACGCACTCAAGCCGATCACAAACTCCCCGAACTTATCAATGGAGTTAATCCTCGCCAGAGTTGAAAGGGCATCTAAAGCCACCCTGGTTGCCCTGGTTTGAATTACCAGATCCTGAATGATCTTTAAATGCTGGGCCATCTTTAACTCTTCAGGGTAATGACAGATAAGAGATACGGTATTTTTTTCACATATCCTCTCAAATCCCAGTTAAACGAATCGGCATTTCGAAACAACTGATCCGAGCTTTCCTCAAATTCAACCAGAAGAGACTTCTCACCATTCATAGCACTTTCAATAATAAAATGCATTGCAAGTATGGTCTTCCCTGTTCCAGAAGCACCGTTAACCAGAGTAACAGAGTTCTTATATACTCCGCCGTAAAGCATTTCATCCAGCCCTTTTATCCCTGTAGAGATCCTTTGACTAAATCCCTTTCCTCTTAATCTGGGTTTAGGTGGGGGGTATATTATTATTCCTTCTTTAGTAATAATCAAAGGTGCCTCTTCAGAATCATGCGTTGTGCCCCGGAATTTTAAGATCTCTACCGTCCGATCCATCTGCCTTCTTTTTGTCAAACGGTTATGTAGAAATACAACATTATCCGAGACAGATTCTTCCTCTCCCGTCTGGATAGTCTCTAAATCCTCAGTTGATTTTTCTGCAGCTATCAGTGTCGTAATACCCATCTGCTTTAATTCCGAGATAAGTCTATGAAGGTCTCTTCTAATAGTTGCTCTGTTTTGGTATCTAGAAAAAATGGCAGACATAGAATCAATACCAACTCTCTTAGCCTCTACCTTTTTAATTGCATATTTAACTCTGGCTAACAATCCCTCTAAATCATATCTGCCGGATGTAACTTCTTCTACATCACCGGGCGAGGCATCTACAAAAGCCCATTTATCTTCATCTATTGACTTTTTAACATCCCAACCAAACCCTTTCATATTTTTCATAATATCTACTGGTGCTTCTTCAAAAGTAACAAATACCCCATTCTCGCTCAACTCCGTAATTCCCTTATATAAAAATTGACATATAAATACTGTCTTTCCTGAGCCTGTGATTCCCAGGATTAAGGTTACCCTTTCCTTAGGTATCCCTCCGTGAGAAATCTCATCAAACCCAGGAATCATTGAAGGGATTTTTTCTACTTGTCTCAGTGGACTGGTTAAAATTTGCTTTTTCATTTTTTTTTACCCCTAATCCCTATAGAACAAACCAAGTCCTCTTAGGACTTCCTCCTTATTGGACAAATCTCCAATAAATCTCTTCACCGGAAGAGGAGACCTCCTCTCTAAAACAGGTATTGCTAAAATTTTTTCATTCTCAGCAATCTGAGGATTTTCTAAGATATCAATTACCCCTAACTTAAATCTGTGTTTCTTTCTTCTTATTATCTCTAAGATTTCCTTTAAATTTTCCAATGCCCGCTGACTGCTTGGTGTCTCATTCGCAATGTATAATCTTAATATATAAGTCACTTCATATAGTCCCTATGCATTTTCTTCGCATTCAATAATATTTTTCAATTTATGGGCTAAAACTCTTTATGTCTAATCTTAAGAGCTCTTTCCTTATTATAGTTTAACTCCTATAAAAGCTCTAATTCCACTTGTCTCTGGTTTTTTCGGAACATAAAAATAGTCAATGTTTAATCTTGTTTTATCCATTTCAAGAGAAATTCCTGCACGGATCAAAAATTCAGTTCTCACAAGTGCATTTGATTTCATTGCACCAACGCCAATATTTAACTTATCTTCTGTTTTGAATCCAAAGTATCTAATATATGAGGACCCATTAAAAGATTTACCCCCACCGCCGAAGAGCCTTAAATCTCCTCCCAAATTAATTTGAGCCTCATATATCGTAAACGAATTAGTATCTCTGGATGGGAACCACTCACCAAAACCAATAACAAAGATATCTCTCTCTGGTGCTTTCTTTAATCCCTCCTTTCCTAATTTCTTAAGATTGGTTAATTCTTTCTCGGCAGTTTTTAGATAGTCAGAAAAACCATAAATTTTGCTTTTCTGTATAACATTTTCAAAACATCCTACTGCCTTTTCATATTCCCCATCTTTTTTATAGTTCAGCCCTTTTTGATAGATCTCCTCTAACCCTACTTTTGTCGGTTTTCGCTTTTCCGTTATATCTTCTTCCATCTCTTCCGGTAAAATATAAGGGGTTATAAAGATCAGAAGGTCAGTCTTTTCTGTGATAGTTTTCTTGTAAGTAAAAAGGGATCCAAATATAGAAAGGCTTGACAAAAGAGGAACCCCTTCCATAGTATTGGTTGTAATATCTCTTAAGAGCCCTCCTATAACAATGGTCTTTCCATCCTCCACCTCTATATAAGTTTGTGTATCTCTGTCACCCACTACGGGAGGACCACCTATCCAGCGTTCGGGGGAAGTGATTTCGCTAACTTCAGGGTGAATATCTAAAGTTATTCTCTTTCCCTCTCTGACATAAGGAGTAACCAGGAGAGTCGTGCCCAGGTCTATGAACTTGGTTTCCTCAATCACCTCTCCATCTATATAGGTTTTTACTTTGTAAGGATACTTATCTCCTACATGTATCCTGGCCTCTTTGCCATCCAGGGTAACTATGCTTGGGCAGGAAAGCAAATTAGCTTTTTGCTCGGTAATGAGCAGGTCTATCATTCCCCTGAACGCCTGCTCTACACTGCCAAATATTATTCCCATTCCAGTAGCCGAAGTAGGTGCAGGATAACGAAGAGTTGTTTCCAGAGGATAACTTCCATAAGCTCCCTGCCATCGCCAATTTATACCTATCTCCTTTAGATCGCTCAGGCGAACTTCTACAAATTCTGCCTTAATCATAATCCGTTTGTGAGGAACATTGATCCTTTTAAAATATTCCGCGACTTTTTTAAGGTAAAAAGACGGAGCCTCTACATAGACGGAATTAGTTAAAGGGTCTATAAAAAAACTTCCTTCTTTAATTAT
>JAUWJM010000089.1 GCA_030607715.1 Candidatus Aerophobota bacterium | reverse complement strand
CATCTTAGATAAAGAGAGGATGGCAGACTATTCCCATGATGAGTTTTCTCTTGATTGGGTGCATCACTTTCCAGAAACAGTGGTAAAACCAAAGAATGTAGAAGAAATTTCTCAAATTATGAAACTGGCTAATAAAAAAGGGGTTCCTGTTACCCCTCGCGGAGGTGGAACAGGTTTAGTTGCTGGTTGTGTCCCTATCTATGGCGGTATAGTTTTATCTCTTGAGAGAATGGATAAAGTTTTACAGATAGATAAAAAAAACTTAATGGCAATAGTTGAGCCAGGAGTTACTCTTATGGACTTTTATGAAAAGATTGAATCATCAGGGCTTTTCTTTCCACCCCATCCTGGAGATGAAACAGCTTATATAGGAGGTGCTATTGCTACTAATGCTGGTGGAGCAAGGGCAGTAAAATATGGAGTGATGAGAGATTTTGTAAAGGGATTAGAAGTTGTTCTTCCCAATGGTGAGATTTTAAACCTTGGTGGTAAACTTATGAAAAATTGCACCGGCTATAGTCTTTTGCATTTAATGATTGGCTCAGAAGGCACCCTAAGTATTATTACTAAGGCAGTAATACTTCTAATGCCTCCGCTTAAGAGTGTAGTAACTTTGGTTATCCCTTATGATTCATTGCATGATGCTATAAAGACAGTTTCAGAAATAGTTTTAAATGGCATAAGGCCTATAGCTGTAGAATTTATACAAAGCGATGCTATTCCTCCTTCGGAAAAGTTGCTTGGTAAAAAGTGGCCCTGCAAAGAAGGAAAAGCATTTCTAATGATAATTGTAGATGGTCACACTGAGGATGAAGTGTATAGATTGTCTGAGAGAATAGCAAATATTTGCACAGATAATAAAGCCAAAGATGCTTTGGTGGCAGATAGCAAAGGAAAACAGGCAGATATTTTGGCAATTAGAAGTAATATCTATGAGGGTTTAAAGTCAAACACTATTGAGATATTAGATCTTACAGTTCCCCGCTCTGAGATAGTAAATCATGTAGATAAGGTATGTGAAATTTCTAAGGAATACGGTGTGTGGCTTCCAACTTACGGTCATGCAGCAGATGGAAATGTCCACACTCATATTATGAAAATCAAGAAAGAAGGAAAAGAATTTAAAGAATTAAAGGAAGGGGAGTGGAGAGAAAAATATCCCATAGTTAGGAAATTATTGCATGAAGATTGTATAAAACGTGGTGGAGTAATATCTGGAGAACACTGCATAGGTGTTATTAAAAAAGAATATATTCCAATGGCATTAAACAGTGCATATCTTGAAATGTTAAGAAGGATAAAAAAGACATTTGATCCAAATAATATCTTAAATCCTGGTAGATATTTGATTTATGATGCGATTATCACTTAATTTTTCATAAAAAAGAGGTTTTGACAATGCTAAGACATAAATTTGAGGTAGTATAGTGAGGGAAAATACATTAAAAGCTGCTATGCAGGAAGGCAAGATAGCAATTGGACCCTTTATGAAATTTACAGATCCTGCTGCAGTAGAGATTGCCGGGTTTGCCGGGTTTGACTTTGTTATAATTGATACCGAGCACGGTCCAATTTCTATAGAAACAGCTCAAAATCTTATTCGAGCATCTGAAGTTGCAGGAATTACTCCCATTATTAGGGTTAGAGAAAATAATCCTTCTCTTATCCTGCGAGCTTTAGATATTGGTGCTCAAGGAGTAGAGATTCCTCAAATTTCTAATAAAGAGGATGCCTTAAAGGCTATAAAGGCCGCAAAGTTTTCCCCTCAGGGTGAGCGTGGCGTTTGCCGATTTGTCCGTGCCGCTAACTATTCTTCTCTGGAGCGATATAAGTATTTTGAGTTTTCCAATAAAGAAATGATGGTAATTGCTCATATTGAAGGAGTAGAAGGGATAGAAAATTTAGAGGAGATTTTAACCGTAAGAGGTTTAGATGTTATCTTTCTTGGTCCCTATGATTTATCTTCTTCCTGTGGGGTAACTGGGCAGGTGAATCATCCGGTAGTGATTAAGAAGATGGAAGAGGCAGTAAAGCTTTCCCGAAAGGCAAATGTAGCAGTTGGCACTTTTGTTGATAATATTGAAGATGCTAAAAAGTGGATAAATGCAGGAGTTCAGTATATCTCTTTTTCTGTGGATGTGGGTATATTTTATGAAGTCTGCCGTACGATAGTAAAAGGTTTAAGAGATCTGTAACAGTTCAGTCACTAAGTCACCAAGGCACAAAGGGGTGATACAGATTTTAGATTCCTAATGATATTAAGAGGATTATTATATGATCTTGGTGGCTGAGTAATTACAGAGATTTAACTATAAATGAGTAATTTTGAAAGAAGATGCTCTTATGAACAAGAAAGTTGTTACTTTTGGGGAGATTATGCTGAGGCTATCTCCACCTGATTACAAAAGATTCATTCAAGCTGATTCATTTGATGTAACTTATGGGGGAGGGGAGGCTAATGTAAGTGTTTCCCTGGCTAACTTTGGACTTGATGTTTATTATGTAACCAAGCTTCCCGATAATCCCCTGGGTGATGCTGCTCTGAACCATTTGAGACGATTTGGTGTAAAAACAGATTATATTATAAGAGGTGGAGATAGATTAGGTATTTACTTTTTAGAGATAGGTGTAGCACAAAGACCATCTAAGGTGATATATGATAGAGCTGGCTCTGCTATAGCCAAAGCAAAGGTTGGGGATTTTGACTGGGATAAGATTTTTAAAGATGCTGAATGGTTTCATTTTACAGGTATCACCCCTGCTTTAAGCGATAGTGCAGCTGAGCTAACCCTGAAAGCGATAAAAAAGGCCAAACAAATGGGTGTTAAAGTAAGCTGTGATTTAAACTATCGTAAAAAACTCTGGAGTTCAGATAAGGCTAATAAGGTGATGACGAGTCTTATGAAATATGTTGATGTAGCTTTGGGAAATGAGGAAGATGCCGAGAAAATCTTTGGAATTAAGGCACCACAGTCCGATGTTGTTTATGGAAAACTCAGTGAAGAAGGTTACAGGTTTGTAGCTAAAGAACTAATTAAAAGATTTAATTTTAAGTTAGTGGCTATTACCTTAAGGGAAAGCTACTCAGCATCGGATAATGGTTGGTCTGCCCTAATCTATGATGGGAAAAATTTTTATACTTCAACTAAATACAAAATTCATATAGTAGATCGTGTAGGTGGAGGAGATGCTTTTGCTGGTGGTTTAATATACTCACTTATTAACGAAAGGGAAATAAAGCAGGCTTTAGAATTTGCCGTAGCCGCATCTTGCTTAAAACATACAATACCTGGTGATTTTAATATGGGGGGTATAGATGAGGTAAGGGCTCTTCAGACTGGAGATATATCTGGCAGAGTGCAAAGATAAGCCACAGATTAGATATGTAGCCGCAACCTTCAGGTTGCGTTTGTTTTTCGCAGGCTAAAGCCTATGGCTACCCAATAGAGATGTATCAGACCTTTACTTTAGGTCTGCCTATCTACCTAATTCTGGTAGGTCTAAAAGACCTGCACTACATTAAGGCAATAAAGGTAAGGCTATTTTCCTCAGTATCAGGGACTTACTAAAACCATTAAACCAAAACTTGTCAGGTGCTAAATTTTATAATAAACTATAGCATAGAGATAAATGAATAAAATTTAGGAAAGGGGGAAATATGAAAGTAATAGAGGAGTATACTTATATAACGCGTAAGAAAGAAATCCTGAATGGGGAACCGATCATCGGAGGAACACGGACTCCAGTAAGGGCGATTGTAGAGCTATGGAGAGCAGGGATAAACCCCGAGGAAATTGTTTATAAACTTCCTCATCTCACTTTAGCACAAGTGTTTGGAGCACTGAGTTTTTATAGCGATCACAAAGAAGAGGTTAATAAATATATAAGGGAGAATACAATTCCTGAAGATTTAATAGATCCGATTGTAAGAAACTTAAAGTGAAACTATTTATAGAGTTGTATCTTGATGAAGATGTTTCTGTGCTTCTGGCTAAACTTTTAAGGGCACGAGGATTTGAGGTGATCACTACCCGAGATGCTAAGATGTCAGGTGCGAGCGATAAGGGACAATTAGAATACGCTATTAGGAAAGAAAAAGTTCTCTTAACCCATAACCGTCTACACTTTGAAAAATTCCATAAAGAGTATTTAAGAGAAAATAAAGAGCATTAGGGGATAATTATTGCTAGCCGACACAATGAGTACATTACACTAAAACGATTGCTTAAGATTTTAGATAGTATAAGTGTGGATGAAATGAAGAATCAGCTTAGATATATTTAAAGAAGTGATATGTGAATGAGATAATGAGGTAAACGAGATTAGCGATTAGCGTATAGTTAAAGAAGTTTAATGTTCAATGTTATTTCTAACGAGATAAACGAGATGAACGTCGCACGAAACAAACGAGATAAAGGAGAATAGGATGCAGGATAAAGCTTTAAATCTTAAATTGTTGCTTGATGAGAGAATAATACCTGTAGTTAGGGCAAAATCAGCCCAGGAGGCTATGAGGATAGTGGAGGCAGTGAAAGAAGGTGGAATTAATACTATGGAGATAACTATGACTGTTCCCGGGGCAATTGGAGTAATGGAGGAGGTAGCTAAGAAGTTTGGTAGTGATAATTTACTGGCGGCAGGAACAGTGCTTGATGCTGAAACGGCAAGGCTCTCTATTTTAGCCGGGGCAGAGTTTATAGTTGGGCCTTGCCTTAATATAGAGCTCATAAAGATATGCAGAAGATACTCTAAAATTGTAATTCCTGGGGCAATGACTCCCACAGAGATACTAAAAGCCTGGGAAATGGGAGCTGATATAGTAAAGGTATTCCCTGCTGGAAATTTGGGAGGGCCTTCCTATATTAAAGCTATAAAGGCACCCCTGCCTCAGGTTTTGCTTAATCCCACCGGTGGAATTAACCTTGACAATGCTGCTGATTTTATTAAATCTGGTGCATCTGTTATCTCAGTTGGTAGTGCTTTAGTGGATAAAAAGGCCATAAGGGAGAAAAAGTTTGAGATAATAACTGAAAAGGCAAGAAAGTTTTTAGAAGAGGTAAAAAAGCATCTTCCAAATTCATAATTTCTTCTGTCAAACTATCCAATCGCCTATAGACTTCATTCCATTTTTGTTCTTCTTCCATCACTCCCCTCTTTTAATCTCTACCTCATAACCCATTTCCCTGAGAACGTTAGGACATTTTTTAAACTTAGCTAATTTACCTTCAATACCCATCTCAAGCATTCTTGCTGCCCATTTAGGATTTAAGGGACACTCTTTACGAACCTCGCTTTCCTTAAGGACAATTTTTCCCCTCTTCTTGACTATTTTAACTCACCTCCTATGGATTCTCAGTCTAATAATATAAAATCAGGGGAGAGTGTCAACCCCCCCTTCCCCCTCAGTGCCCGGGAATCTGAGGAGGTGGCACTCAATGCTATTGACATAAAGCAAAATATGTGATAAGTAATTAATAAATTTAAGGATTAAAGATGAAGACATTTAAACAGGGAACTCATCCTCCCCAGAAAAAAAAGTTAAGTAAAGAGGCAAAGATAAGAAGAGTGCCACCTCCTCCCCGGGTTATTCTCCCTCTATCCCAGCATACAGGTGCTCCTTGCAAACCTCTAATTAGCAAAGGGGACAGGGTAGAAAAAGGGCAGCTTATCGGGGATAGCAATGCCTTTATCTCCAGTCCTATTCACAGCTCGGTAGCAGGAAAAGTTTCCTCTATTGAAAGATTTTCCCATCCCATTCTTGGAGAAGGTGAGGCTGTGGTTATTGAAACTGACAGTGAAAGAGAAAAAACTTGCTCAGAAGAGATACAACAGGATATTGATCTATCATCTCTTTCTCCTGAAGATATCCGAAAAAGAGTGAAAGAAGCTGGTATAGTTGGATTGGGAGGAGCTGCTTTTCCTACCCATGTTAAGATTACTCCTCCTTCTGGTAAAGTTATAGATACGGTTATTTTAAATGGATGTGAGTGCGAGCCTTACCTTACCTCTGATTATAGAATTATGCTGGAAAGAAGTGAAGATTGTCTTTTTGGTTTGAAGCTCATTATGCTGGCTACAGGAGCAAAAAAAGGATACATAGGCATTGAATCAAATAAACGAGAAGCTATTTCTCTTTTAAGGAAAATTACCCAGAAAGAGGAGAATATTAAAGTTATCCCCCTTAAGACAAAATATCCTCAAGGGGGAGAAAAAATGCTTATTAAGGCTATCCTGAATAGAGAGGTTCCCTCCGGGGGTTTGCCTTTAGATGTGGGAGTGGTGGTAAGTAATGTGGGCACTGCTGTAGCTATCACTGAAGCTGTAAAGATTAAGAAACCTCTTATAGAAAGAGTTATTACTGTAACAGGAAAGGTAGGTAATCCTTCTAATTTATTAGTTCCCCTGGGCATTCCTATATCTTATTGTATTGAGCAATGTGAAGGGTTAAAGGAAGAGGCGGCTAAGATAATTATGGGAGGGCCTATGATGGGGATATCCCAGTGGACCCTAGATGTTCCTGTAATTAAAGGAACATCGGGAATTTTAGTTCTGGGAAAAGAGGATAGTTTATTTTTAAAAGAAGAGCCCTGCATTAAATGTTCTCGTTGCGTAGATCACTGTTCAATAGGGCTTTTCCCTACTATTTTAATTAAACTAATAAGAGGAGAAAGATGGGAGATGTTAGGGGATTATAGTATAATGGATTGCATTGAATGTGGTTGTTGCTCTTATGTTTGCCCTTCTAAGATTCCTTTAGTTCAGTTAATAAAGCTGGGAAAGGCTGAATTTAAAGAAAGGTATATGAAAAAATGAATACTGGTGAGATTATCAAGTTAAGTGAAAATTTTTTAATGCATACCTAT
>JAUWJM010000180.1 GCA_030607715.1 Candidatus Aerophobota bacterium | reverse complement strand
ACATCCTCTGTGTCTTCAGTGGTTAATTTTTTTAGCAATGAATTCTTTTCTTTCCGATAGAGGTTTAAAATTCATATCACTTCTTTGTGCCTTGGTGACTTAGTGGCTGAACTGTTACTTTATTTTAAAAGTTTTATATAGGTAGAAAAGATAAAACACAGAAGTAAGAGTAGTTGCCAGGGCAATACCAGCTACTTTAAAAGGCTTCATTAAAATATAGTTAAGTAAAATATTCAGAAAAGCTATCCAAAAACCACATTTCATTAAAATTTTTGTATTTTTAAGAGTAAGATGACCTTGAGCATAAACTCTTCCTATCATATAGGGTACAAATCCCAGTAAGTAACACACCCAGACCCACCTTACTTCACCAAGTCTTTCTTGAGCAAATGCTCCTCGTCCAAAGGCAATTTTTACAATTACCTGAGAGATGAAAATAAGTCCTACTGTAATAATTAAAGCTAAAACTCCCACTATTTTCACTGTTTTTTTAACATCTTTTTTTAACCTCGGTTGACCAAATTCATAATATCTATTACTCCAGTGAGAAAGCAACGTAACCATTAGGCCTGTAGCCATAAAAGTTACTGGAATCATATATAATCTATCTGCATAATAAAGAACTGATACACTTCCTTTCCCAAGCCAGGAAGCCATAGTTTTATCAACAACAGGATTTAAACCTACGGCGACCATTCCAACTATTTGGTAGGATGCAACTCTCAAGAATTCTTTTATTTTTGCATCCAGTTTGATGGAAAACCTTAAAAAAAACAGATGGAATCTATAAATTGTAACTGATAAAAAAAGCAGGCGGGTTATCTCTCCTATTACATAGCCCAAAGCAATGGCATGAACACCTAATCTTTCCTTAAAAGTAAAAATAATAGCTAAGTTAACTATAGCTCGAAAGGCAGGAGCAACAGCAGGAAAAGCAAATTTTTTATAGGTATTTAAGGCTCCAGCTAAGATACTGGTCCAGACAAGAAGAATAACAAGGGGAGATGTTTCAGCTAAAATTGTCCAGATTAAAGTTAAAGATTCCTGATTAAATTTAGTAATTACAGATAGAGCTGGTTTTATTAGTAAAAGAAAAAAGCCTGCCAGAATTAACAGCCCAACCCCACTTATAATTAAAACTTTCCCTATAAATTTGCCTACATCTTCATTTTTTGATCTTACCTCAGCAATGTAAGGAACAATCACACTTTCAACTACTGACGCAAAGATGGCGGAGAGAAATAAAATAAGCCCATAGGCAAAAAAGAAGGCATCGGTCCTGCTGGTTACACCAAACCAGGCAGCAATAAAAAAAGGAATGAGGAATCCTACTCCTTTACCAATTGTGCCCCAGGTAGTGGTGGTTATGGTATCCCATACAAGGGGGCGAGAACGAATCTTGCGCCACATCTTGGTTACACTCATATTCCTAATCATACGTGCAATGTTCTTTTTTTCTTCTATTTTTCACATATAAATATAGTTTATCCTAAAAAATCAAATCCTATAAGATGGCACTTTTTATCCATCCTAATTTAACCCTCCCCTTTTTATCGGAAGAATAACCTTAGCTACTCTATTACAACCCTGGCAGTCCTATCTACAGCCCCAGGTGAGCCTAATTTCTTAATGACATCAGCAGGCTTAAGCGGGGTTAGTCTCTGCATATTCCCTCTCTTTCACCTCTACTCCTTCAATTTTCGGAATCTCCAACCCTAACTGGAGAGCCAATAATATATTGCCTTCTATGACATCATAAAGATTCTCTCTCGCAGTTTCAAAATTATCACCCTGAGCAAAAAAACCAGAGGCTCCTGGGACTTTCGCAATTATCACCCCGTTCTCATCCTTATCGTATTCTGCTTTTTCCAGTGCTTTCTCAATATATTTTGATAAGGAAAAAATTTTAGTCTTTTTAATGTTTCTACCTCCTATTTATTTTTATCGGAAAAAAAATCTATGGTTTTTTATTCTTAGTTGTTCTCCCTTGCCATTTTGTCTGCCAAAATGCTCACCTTTGTTATCTGGAAAATGTCCCATAGTTCTATAGGATAGATTATAGCTGATGGCTGATAGGAAAACCAAAAGCTCATAGATTAAAAAAGCAGGGCAAAACCAAAAAACCAGGTCCGAGGTCCTATGCCTTAAGTACGAAAGAAAAATCCAAGATCGCTGTGCGATTTTCAAAAACTCCTGTAGATCTTTCGCCAATGACCAACACATTTTTTGTCAAAGGATAATTTCTTCCGCAATGGCATATTCCGGTTGGATATGATAATAAATCTGGTAATCTCCATTGCTTGCTGAATAATTTTATTATTCCCGAAGCAGAAGCACTAATAATGCTTTGCCTCTAAACTCGATTGGTAATTTTTTAATTAAAAATCTGTATATTTCATAATCATTGGGATATACCTTCTACCCATTGAGAAAAAACAGGGTCATCAATTCTATAAACACCTTTTTTCTCCCTGGAGATGTATCCTTTCTCGTTAAGATAAGATAGGAATCTGTTTATATTTGAAACCTTTTCTCCTACCTCTTTAGCTATAGCTTTTGGCGTCCTGGCCCCCTTTGCCAGGGCAAGCACAATGATCCTCTCCTTTGAACTTAATTTCTCAAACTCTTCTTTGAATATTATATTACACTCTTCCTGTAAAAATACATCTTCTACATCATTAATATCCTTTACTGATATAGTTTCTTGCTTCTCCAACATTT
>JAUWJM010000113.1 GCA_030607715.1 Candidatus Aerophobota bacterium | reverse complement strand
ATCTCAGGGATTGGATATCGAGAATATTGATGATATACCAGAATTTCTTTAAGCCAATAATGAGGTACTTAGTTCTATTGTAAAAGATATTGCTACCTGGATTGGTTGCCGTGATAAATGTTATACATATCATTGGGCCTGAGGCAGTATTTATTGGTGGCAAGATGGCAACTGTGCTCGGGGATGCATTGATCCAACCGATAAAGGGTCTAGTTTCACAATACTTATTCGGTGACCAAGTAGTGGATGTAAGACTTTCAGAGATCTTAGAAGATGCAGTAGCAATTGGTGCTGCTATCTATGCTACTACAAAATGGCTGGAGAAAAAGAGCATTAGGAAAGTGCACGTTTAAGAGGAGGTGAGAAGAGGGGAAAAAAGGACAAAAATATCAGATGATATAGGAAAAATTTTTAAAAGAGAAAAAATACAATGAAACGGTATATTGAAGTATTTTTAGTATTTTTATTGATAGGTTTGTTGAGTATTTCGGCTGTTACCAAACCGGTAGAGGTAGTTTTTTGGCATGCTATGGGAAATCCATTAGATCTTAAATCGTATGAGGAATGTGTTGCGAAATTTAATAAAACGCATCCTCATATCAATGTTACAACTGTACTTGTACCAGAAACAGAAGCTGAGATAACAAAGTTTATAACAGGTGTTGCAGCTGGGACGGGGCCAGATGTTTATTGCATCGATAGATTTCGAATTCCCCAGGTAGTGTATTGTGGAGCAATTGAACCCTTAGAGGATTTTCTTGTTGAAGCGGGTGTGGATATTGAGGCATTAAAGTCTGAATTTTTTGATTTTACAGTAGCAGAAGCAACTTATAATGGGAAATTGTATGCTATGCCTTGGGATACAGATGCTCGTGCTTTCTTCTACAATAAAAAGCTCTTTAGGAAAGCAGGATTAGATCCGGATAAACCGCCAAGAACAAAGGTAAGATTTCCTCTCCAGATGCAAAATTTTAAGGTTTTCTACAGCACCCAATTTGCTATAGTGGAAAGGGAAAAAGGGCATTTCCCTGCATATGATTGGGTTGCCTGTGAGGGTAAAAACTATGGAATAGGTCTTATCAATACAGGCAATATTGGTTATTGGGTAGAAGAAAATTATCTAGATCTGAGTCTTCTCTGGAGTGTTGAGCAGGTTCGCCCCCCTAAATCTTATACCGCTCCTTTAGCCAATGAACGTGGCAAGCATACCTTCATCTATTCCCTATTTCCTTATCAAGGAAGGTGGCAGGATAGTAATTTGGTAAAACAGGGCTATTTACTCAACAGCCCTCTTATTCCTTATTTGAAAGAAGGCAGCAGCCAGGGAAAATTGCCAGCTCAAAGAAGTTTCTTGAAGATTTATCCTGAGGATTTCATTATTACTGCTTTTAAGAAGAGCGAAGAAGGAAAGGGAGTTATTCTGCGTGGGTATGAGAGTAAAGGAAAGGAAAGAGAAGTAAAGATCTCCTTTGGATTTCCTGTGGAGAGATGTTGGGTTTGTAACCTTCTTGAGGAAAGAGAAAAGGAATTAAAGGTAAAAGATAATTCTATATCCTTTCACTCAAACGGGTTTGAAATAATAAGTCTATATTTGGAGTTGGAACATGGGAGGGTGTAAAATCTCTTTTGAAGAAAAATACGGTTTTAAAACCGTCATATTAGAGAATGACCTTTTAAAGATTTCTCTTTTTCCTGAATATGGAGCGAAAATCTGGGATGTAATCTATAAACCAAAAGGATATAATTTCCTTTACCATCATCCCCGCGTTGAACCAAGAAGCCCAGTCTTTGGAGTAGCATTAGATAACTGGTGGTGCGGGGGGATTGATGAATGTCTTCCAACTGGTTGGGCATGTAGGTACAAAGGAGAAAAATTACCAGATTTAGGCGAACTCTGGTCCTTACCTTGGGAATATAAGATTATTAAAGAAAAACCGCAAGAGGTAGAGATTTATCTAAAGAGGGCCACGGTGATCTATCCCTTATTGGTAGAACGCTGGATGAGTCTAAAAAAAGACCGACCTTCTTTATTTATGAAACACAGAATTACTAACCTCTCCTTTTCAAAGTTAGAATTTAACTGGGGAATTCATCCTACCTTTAATATATCTCCGGACTGGGAGATAGACATTCCCGCAAAAGAGGTTCTCATTGAGCATTCCTATCCCGATAACTGGCTTGGAGAAAAAGGAATAAAATATCGCTGGCCCTTTGCTATTGGCAAAAAAGGGGGAAAGGTAGATATGAGAAGGATTCCACCTATAGAGAAAAATACACACGACCTTCATTATGCTTACAAACTAAAGGATGGTTATTTAGCTCTTATTAACAAGAAGGAGAATTTAGGAATAAGATTCATCTTCCCTAAAGAGATATTTAAGGTTATCTGGCTCTGGCTTGTTTACGGAGGTTGGCGAGGTTTATATTTAGCCGGAATAGAAGCGTGGACTGGATACCCGGTTAAACTATCCGATGCGGTAAAATATGGGAAATATGCAGAACTGAAGCCTAATGGAATATTAAAAGTAGAAACAGAAATTTCAATAAATAAGGGAGGGATTAACTATGGATGAGATTTTAAAGAGGCTAGAGTTGGAAGGAGAAGAAAGAGAAAAAGCATTAGAAAGATGTCATGAAATTGTTAGAAGCTGGGAACTGAAGCTTCCTGATGTTAGGCCTTCTCCTTTGCATTTTGGTTTAAATGATTTCTACCGAATTGGGGAGATCGAATTTGATATAATTAATAATATTGAGCAAGGTTATTGTGGTAAATTTATCTTTATCTTTGAGGGACAAATCTGTCCTCTTCATTATCACAAGATGAAACATGAGACTTTCTTTATCGTTAAGGGAAGGGTGGAGATGGAAGTAGAAGGTGAAAGAATAGTTATGAACCAGGGAGACAAAAAATCTATATCCCAGGGAACCAAACATCTATTTACGGGTAAAGAAAATAGTCTTATCCTGGAAAGTTCTAAACCAGATTTAGTTGAGGATAGTATCTTTGACGATCAAAGGATTAACAAAATTATCTTTGGATAATTCCATAAAAGCATAAAAAGGTTAAAATGCAAGATATAAGAGTAGCTTCTATCACAGCAGAAATTTCAGCTAATGATTCAATGGTAATTATTGAAGGCATTCTTCCTCACTTTGCTTCTGGTCAGGAAGAAGAACTCAGAGCCTCAGGCAATTGTGATAGAAAGGAAGATTAAGATTTGTATTGTTTCCTGCGATGTTTCAATAGTAGAAAGAGATTTACTTGATGATGTCAGTAGAAATATAGAAAAGAATTCTGAGGAAATAGTGCACTTTTGATTTGTAAATAACATTATTAGGGTTTAATTTGACTAAATCGTTATTTCAAGGTAACATTATCACTAATTAGAGTATCAGATAACTCTAATTGTTTTTTTGAAACTGTAAATATTATGATAGTCTCCTTTATTATGTAGAAGTTTTAAAGGTATTTTACCATAGTTTGCAGGTTTTTTAACTTGATATAGCTCATAGTTTATACCCTTTTTGGTGAATTATTCAGCAGGAATTAATTAAGGAATATTCTGATAAATTATAAAGATTAAAGCATGGGTTGAATAAAATGGAAGAAGTTCATAAAAAACTACTTGATGATTTTTACCTTAATGCAAAAACTACATTTAATAAAATTACTGAAAAGAATCTGAAAGGTATCGTATCCCTGATTGTTAACTCAAAAAAGATATTTGTTTTTGGTATAGGTCATTCAGGAATGTTCGGAAAAATCCTTTCTATGAAACTAAATCACCTGGGGCTTAAGGCTTATACAGTATTTGACGAGATAAATCCTCCTTTCGATAAGGACGATCTATTCATAGCCATTTCCCAGTCTGGCGAAACAAAAACAATTATATCTCTAGTTCAAAAAGCAAAAAATTTTAGTGGAAAGGTTTTAGGCTTAACTTCTAATGCCAATTCTACTCTTGTAAATCTTTCGGATGAAATATTAATAATAGAAAAATTAGGAAAGGATATAGAATTTTCTGCACTTCCCGCCATTGGGGATAAGAAAAATCAAAATCTTCTTGGAGCCTTATTTGGTTTTAATATATATGTATTATCCTATACATTAATAATAATGCTTGCCAAAGAGCTGAAAGAAACTCCTGAATCTATTAATAAAAGGCATGCAAATTTACAATGAAAGATTGTTATTTGATGTTGTGTCCAACTTCACCAAAATCCACTGCTTAGAAGACACAAATCGTTGCAGGATAAGGAGATAAGAATTTATATTTGATTGTAGTAACACTGTGTTTATCGTTTTCGAATTAAAGTCGGTATGTTTTACCGGATAAAAATGAGGGATAAATATGTATAAGGAATTCAAAATCAAAACACCTTTCTTTGAGATAGGTACGAAAGCTTATCTATATGGTGAAAGTGTATTAGCTCTTGCTAAGGCTGCTGATATTATTAGTAAGAAATATGATGTTTCAATTATTTTTGATCCCCAGTATGTAGATATACCAAAAATAGTAGAAGAGACTGAAAATCTCTATATATTTGCTCAGCATATGGATTCCTTACCTATCGGCAGGGGTTATGGTTCAGTTCTCCCTGAAGCCATTAAAGCAGCAGGCGCTGTCGGTGTTATACTTAACCATGCTGAAAAACGTATCAACCTTGCAGAACTTAATAAAACAATCAAGCGGGCAGATGAAGTTGGTCTTGCTACTATCGTATGTGCTGACACTATTGAAGAGGCGGCAGCAATAGCCCATCTCACTCCAAATATCATTGTTGCCGAGGAACCCGAACTTATTGGTACAGGTAAAACAAGTGACGCGGATTATGTTAAAAAGACAATAGAAGTTGTTAACTCCATTAACCCTGATATTTATGTGCTTCAAGGCGCGGGAATCAGCTCGGGTAAAGATGTTTATAAGGTTATAAAGGCCGGTGCTGTTGCAACAGGCTCAAGTAGCGGTATCTTCAAAGCTGTAGATCCAGCTGCGATGGTTGGGGAAATGATATATGCCATGCGCAAAGCATGGGATGAATTACACAAATAATTTTATAGGAGGAAAAAGAAATGGCGGTATATCATGAAACTATTGATCTTCAGTCAAAAGGTCTCAACCCTACTTATCATGATGTAACAAAAAAAGTTAAAGAAATCGTTGCTCGTTCAGGCATCAAAAACGGAATTTGTGTTGTTTATTCACAACACACAACATGTAGTGTTATGTTACAAGAATGCTCACATGATCTTAACTTATGGGGCTCTGAATACCTCCAGCAAGATTTAAGCAATATTATGGAAAAAATTGTTCCTACTTGCAGAACAGAAGGTCAATATATGCATCCAGGTCCAAAACACCTTGAATTTGCTGAAAAAACTGTTGGTGAAGAAGGCAAATATAGTCTTAATACAGATGCTCATCTTCGTTCAGTTTTCTTTGGTCGTTCAGAAAGCATTGTAATGGTTGACGGTAATT